>CAYVIW010000067.1:0-10492 GCA_964451815.1 uncultured Planctomycetia bacterium
TATGTTCGAAAAATACATAACGTATTTTTCTGATGGCAATATCGATACCAGCGGGCAGCTTCCGGAAGAAATGCTTGCGGGGATGAATGATAATGAAAAAAGGCTTCTGGCCAGGGTCGCCGGGTCTTCGGGGTTTGTTGATCTGACAAAATATATGCGCGAACGGGACTATTCGGCCTCGGACCTTGGCGGTGCCGACGGATATGGCGAGGCCGGCAAAAGGCTTTACGCGAGTTTATCCATGCAGGCGTCCCGTAAGGGCGTCGCTACACCTGATGTGGCGGAGGTCGAAAACTTTTTGGAAAAGCTCCCGCGGCTCTTGCCGTCTCTGCAACCACTCAGATCGTCACATGTGCAGTACGCGGTTTTCATGTTAAGGACAGTGGGTATGCACGAGGAGGCTGACATACTCGAAGAATACAGCGGCAGGGGCGCGATAAAAACGGTGGCTCCTTTGCAAAGCGGTCTTTTTGACAAGATCGACGCCCTGCACATAACACAGGGCGCTTCCGAAAAAGTTCCGGCGGCTCCGTACATGTTCATAGCCTCTCATTTTGTCGAGCCGTCTAACGAAGGGTTCATGAGGTCCGTTATCCACTGTGCGTCGATGGCGTTACAATCTTCTCCCGAGCGGGAAAAAGACCTCGCGGGCAAAATGGAAGCCGTGACCTCCGGACATATGCGTACAGACAGAGCGGCAGTGGTGACAGATATCGAGCTCAGGAAATATATTGAGAGCCTTGGCAGCCCCGAGGACCTGCCGGTATTTCCTTCCGGTGACATGGAGCAGCTATCGGAACTGTTGAGGGCAACAGGGAGGTTCAAAGAGACTCAGATACTTGACAGGCTCATCGCGGAGAAGAAGATCCGCACGGTAAAGAAAGACAATGTTTTTCAGCGGCTATACAGCGCTTCCTGTAAGGATAAGAACGGCGACGACTGGGTGTTTATGGCCGAAGACCTGGCGTTTCCCGATTCGGCCCTTGCCATGTCCGCGGCCGCAAGAGCCCTCCGGACGATATTGAACGAAACCGACACGCCGGACACAGTAGATTTTGATCCCATAGACAGCATTGACGCGCGGAGTCTGGCAAGTGTCATGAAAATACTCCGCAAAGAAAGGGAAGTGGGGATGATCGAGTCCCTGCATGCCGAAGGCAGGATAATTCAAGTTCACAGAAAAGGCGTGAACTTCAAGGAATCAAAAGGCATTTACTATGAGGACAGCAGGGGCAGGAAATGGATGCTGCTTCCCAAGTATCAGGAAAGCGCTCGCAAAAACGCGTCTTCATATTCCGGATTTATGCAGTCGGCCGTGAAAGTGCTTGCGGACGCCCTTGAGAGCAGCGAGGAAGAACGCAACAGGATGGAAAGGATAGTCTATCCTGATATGCGTAACGTGATAGTTCTGGACAGGGCGGAAAAGGAAGCGCTTGGATATCTGATAGCGGCGCTTGAGGATTTCAGAGCCGCATGTATTGAGGCGATAGATGCCGGCGACATGCGGCGGGTATCCGCGTTAAGCCGGGAGATAGGAGGTCTATTGCGGGAAAAGATGATGTCCGAGAACAGCGGCAACGTTATAAGCTGGGTGCTGCATACCATAACTTTGGGGGGAGCGCTTGTGGGGAGTCCGGAGGTGCATCAGCTTGACGGAGAAGACCGGCATAGTCTCGAGGGATTCGATATGATAAACGGCGTTACATTTCCGCTAGTCGGCTACGCTGAACTTATAGCGCAGGACATATCAGATGAAGAAAGTCGCGCAAAAATAATCGGAGCTTTTACCGACAGGGAAAACAACATAACCCAGAGATTCGACAATATAATGGAGCTTCTTAAGGCAATAAGGCGAATAGATAAGGCTATAGTTGTGGTAAATCCCGCAGGACATAGGGGGAGGGTACCTCTTGTAGACGTTGTGGGCACTCTGACAAAGAACGCGGTTCTCAGAGAAAAGGAATACAGGGAACTTCTCAACACGGTCCCGGTGGGCATACATGTTATAACGCCTGAAGGCATCATAAAGGACATCAACGATTTTGAGTGCGCCATGCTCGGTTACACCCGCGAGGAAATGACAGGAAGGTCCATAATGGATTTTGTGGTCCCGGAGCAGAGAGAAGAAGTCTCCGCCAGGATAACGACCCGGGCAAAAGGGCTTCCCATGCCTGCCAAGACCGGCCCCCGTTTATATCTGAAAAAAGACGGCTCAAGGATAGCCGTGGATACCACCGATACGCTTGTCAAGAACGAAAGAGGCGAGACCGTGGAGATAAGGACAGCTTTGCGGGAGGTAAAGTCCGCGCATAGTCCGGGAGAGGACCTTGTTTACGACAAGGTCCTCAATTCCATGCCGGAAGGGTTCGCGTATTTTGATGTGATCGAGCCTGACGGGGTTTCCCCGGGAAAGCTCGAGGCCCGTTATGCCAACAGGGTCCTCAGGGATATCACGGATCTTGGGGCATCCTCCATGGATGAAAAGGGGCTTCCAGAAGTCTCCGCATGGCTGGAACAGGAGGGCCTGACGGGATGGCTGCTGGAGGCCGCTTCGAGGGGACACTCCGGGAAAATTGAGAAATATTCCGGGACGCTGGACAGGTGGTTTTCGATGTCGGCATATTCTCCGGGAGAAGGACAACTGGCGGTCACGTTCGAGGATATAACAACCCGGAAGAGGGCCGAGCTCGAGCTGGCCGCTTTCATTGAAAGGACTGCCGGAAACGCCGGGAATATCATGTCCGCGGAACAGGATTTTCTGCGCGAACTTGACAGGTCATTTCTCGGCATGGTCCTTTTCGACTCCGAAGGAAGTGTGGTAAGAGAGAACCTTTCGGCCAGGGACATTTTTGGAGTATCAAGCCACCAGGATATTCAGGGCATGAACATGTTCAGAGACCCTAATATTTCCGAAGAGGTTATCTCCCGCCTTAAACAGGGTAAAACAGCGAGGCTGTCGACATACGGTTTCGACGTTATTAACGCCAAAGGCATATATAACAGCGGCAAAAAAGGCACAATGGACGTGGAATGCGTCATAACCCCTCTGGGCTCATCGGAGTCGGGGCCCATTGGGTATATAATGCGCATCCAGGATAACGCCAGGAAAGAACAGGCAAAAGAGGACGCTGCTCGTCCCGAACGGGTAGATATGGCAAGTTTCATAAAAAAAGGCAAGATCGATCTGCTTACCCCAAGGCAGATGGCGATGGAGATACAGATGGTATCGGTCGATAAAGTAGCTCTTGTTTTCGGTGATCTGGAGGCGGGGAAAAAAGAACTCGCTAAAACCGGGTTTAAAGGGGAGATCCGCCATGCCAGGGACAGAGACCATCTTATCGCCATGAAGGAGAGCGGGGAACTCGCCGAAGTAGACTTTATTGTCAATACGACCAATGAAGAGATCCGGGATATCTTGCGTGATATTGAGACAACGGTAATAGATAAGGATGTCCTCACCGAAAGAAACAGGCTGCAAAGGACCATTATCGAGATATGCGCTTAAAAGACCGCCTATTAAGGTAAACAATGAAAGCCCTTTCATTGTCGCGGTTCGTTGTATCTATTCTCTCTCCGAAAAGTTCTGGAAAATCCGTGGATAGCGGAGTATAATGCGGTTAAACTAAACAGATGAAAGAGAGGTGACCGTAAGATGACCCCTACCGAAAAGACCAAAATAACCGTTATCGGCGCCGGCAATGTGGGCGCTACTTCCGCTATGCGGATACTTGAGGCAGGACTGGGCGACGTAGTGCTGCTGGATGTGGCAGAGGGCGTGGCAAAGGGCAAGGCCGAAGACCTTATGGATGCCGCTTCTCTTATAGGGCATGGCCGCCGGATCATCGGCACAGCAAGCTATGAAGATACCAGAGACAGTGACATTATAGTAGTCACCGCCGGTTTCGCCCGCAAGCCCGGCATGAGCCGGGAAGAGCTTCTCAATAAGAACGCCTCCATAATCAAAGACGTCACCGGTAAATTTATGGAGTTTAATAAAGATCCGGTCGTGATAGTGGTAACCAATCCCCTTGACCTTATGACATATCTGGCATATGAAACCAGCTCTCTGGACAGCAAAAAGGTTTTCGGCATGGCCGGATGTCTTGATGCCTCAAGGATGAACCTTATGATATCGAGGCATCTTGATAAGCCCCTTGCGGAGATAGGGTCCACCGTTTTGGGTACACATGGTGAGACCATGGTACCCGCTATCAGTAAAAGTGAAGTCGCGGGAGAGCCGCTCAGTGACGTAGCCGACAAGAACGCGATAGACCGGATAGTTTCTGGCACAAAGGCGCGGGGAGCTGAGATAGTATCATATCTGGGCACGGGCAGCGCTTTTTACGCGCCATCGGCGGGCGTATTCCGCATGGTAAAAGCGGTTATCCGGGATACGCGCGAGACAATGCAATGCTCATGCATGCTTAACGGAGAATACGGCATAAGCGGTGTTTATTTAGGCGTGCCGGTCCGTATCGGAAAAAGCGGCATAGAGGAGATCATAGAGCTTGAGCTCAGCGGGGAAGAGAAAGCTCTTCTCGATACCGCCTCAAGGTCAGTACGCGGCCAGATAGCGGAACTAAGTAAAAAAAGTCTTTGAAAAACCATCGGAAAGGGCGTTTGAGTCCGGTCTTGCGCGGGAACTTACCGATAGAGATCAAAAATATGACAGCGGAATATATATGCCCTCATTGCGGAAAACCGATCTATGATGACGACGCTCTTTTGTGTTTATATTGCGGAGAGAACCTCGAGCGTGGAGTAGGCCTGCTCGGAAGGATCAAATACCCCACTCACAAAATTATAACGGTAGTATTAACGGTTCTTGTGGCGGCAGGGTTATTCTTATTCTTAATGAGATAATATTTCAGTGAGCATCAAACAAAGGGGTAAAATGAGAGAAACCATGAACGAGCTTGATAGGAGAACGCGGCATATCCATCCGGTAGACGCGGGCAGGACTTTTTTCAACTATTGCGCGCTGGGTCTTAAGGGGTTCTGTATGGGGGTAGCCGACATAATACCCGGCATATCCGGAGGGACGATAGCTTTTATCCTTGAGATATACGAGGACCTGATAAAGGCGGTAAGGTCATTCGACATCAGGTTCCTCAAACTTATCGTAAGAGGCCGGTTCCGCGAGGCTCTGGGGTCTGTAGCGTGGAGGTTCTTAGGCACGGTGATGATCGGGATAGGATGCGCTATCTTGCTGCTCTCGCGCGTTATAACCTGGCTTCTGGCCGAGCACCCGGTGCTTATAAACGCTTTCTTTTTCGGACTTATACTGGCCACCATACCCATAATAGCCAAAGCTATTAAGAAGTGGGACGCTAAAAAAATATCGGCTCTGGTACTCGCGGCGGCAGGAACTTTTTTCTTTGTACAGCTCACCCCGGGACAGACGCCCGAAGCGGCATGGTTCGTTTTCGCAAGCGGCGCGCTGGCTATATGCGCTATGATACTTCCGGGCATATCCGGCGCTTTTATTCTGCTTCTTCTGGGAAAATACGAGTTCATTCTCGGCGCCATACACTCGCGTGACATCGTGACCATTCTTATTTTTATCTCAGGCATGGCTGTGGGCATACTTAGTTTTGTAAGAGTGCTGGGATGGCTTTTTAAAAGGTACCACGACATGACAATAGCCGTGCTTGCGGGTTTTGTAATAGGGTCTTTGAATAAGATCTGGCCCTGGAAGAACGTTCTGGAAACAATGACCACTTCAAGCGGCAAGATAATAACGCTACGGGAAACAAACTCCCTTCCGCCTGCTATAGACGGCGCATTTCTTCTGGCTGTGCTCATAATGGCGGCAGGATGTCTCGTAGCGTTCCTTCTTCACGCCGTTCCGCAGAAACGCTCAAAACAGACATCCGGCGAATAGGGCAGCCGTCCCTCAAGAGATCTTCCTGGGTCTTGACTAAATGATACTTCCATGGTATCATTTAGTTGTGCTTGAAAGGAGGAAAACCATGAAAATATTCACTATTTTATTGTTCACGCTCTTGTTTTGCGGGACTGTTGCCATAGGCGGAGAGGACGCTGACGCCAAAGGCTGCTGCGGATGTCCAACTACCGTTGAGACAGAACCTGCTGAATAAAAAGGGCGAACTTATTTATTCAATTATTCGTGGGAGTGATGGTCCGCTTCCGAATCCTCAAATGTATGGTGTATCGTACCATGAGGGTGCTCGGGCGGGCCGTAGATCGCATAAATTTTAAGGGGCTCATCCCCCGTGTTTATCATGTTGTGCCAGTATCCCGCGGGGATAAGTACGGCCCAGTCATCTGTTACTGTTTCGTCAAATGTTATTTTTTCGGAGCTTTCTCCCATAAGTACTCTCGCGGTCCCTTTTTCTATTCTTATGAACTGGTCATTGCCGGGATGTACCTCACCCCCGATCTCCCCGCCTTCAGGTATGGACATTAACGTCAGCTGGAGAAATTCCCCGGTCCATTTTGCCTCCCGGAAGAGGTTGTTATCAATGGTAATTTCCTCTATGTCGGCTATCCAGGGTGTTCCTCCGTGATCTTTTGTCTGACCGCTTTGAACGGCCTCTGGCATATCTTGACCGGAGGTCTCAGCACCAGCGGTTCCGGCTATAACTAATACAAATAAAGTGGTGATCATGGAAATATGCTTCAACATCATGGTTTTCATTTATCCTCCCGGCTAAACAGTTTAAATTTTTAATATTTCTAAAAAGCGCATAATATAATATATCATAAAAAACTCGCAATCTGTAACTTAAATAAAATAGATATCTGCCGTGTATTATGTGAGGAGAAAAGACCCGCCATGGAAATTTCGGAGGATTCGATTTTCTTTTTCTTATGCTGTAGGGTATATTTATTTAATAACCATTCCGTTCGATATCTTGAAACCAGATCGCCATTTGGATGAAAAAAAAGGAGGGAGGGGGATGCGAATTTACAGATTGGGATATATTATCTTTATCAGCTGCGTCGCAGCTATCGGAGGGTTCCTTTTCGGTTTTGACAGCGCCGTTATAAACGGCACTGTAGCGGCGATAACGGTCGCTTTCTCTTCCACGTCAGTGGGCACGGGTTTTTCGGTCGCGTCAATGCTGCTGGGATGCGCCGTCGGCGCTGTGTATGCCGGAAATATCGCAGATAAGATAGGCCGCCGCCCTGTCATGATAATAGCCGGTACTCTTTTTCTAATAAGCTCCGTGGGGTCGGGAGCCGCTACGACCGTTAGCGTGTTCGTTGTTGCCAGAATACTCGGGGGGCTCGCGGTGGGAGCGGCGAGTGTGATCGCGCCCGCCTACATTTCTGAGATCGCGCCCGAACAGATAAGAGGTCGCCTGGCGTCACTTCAGCAGCTGGCTATAGTTACCGGAATTTTTGTAGCCTTTGTCAGTAATTATATTATCGCTAATATAGCGGGCGGTGCTTCCGGAACTTTTCTTCTCGGGTTTGAAGCGTGGAAATGGATGTTCTGGGCGGAGGGGTTTCCCGCGATAGCGTATCTATTGCTTGCGCTTGTGGTGCCCGAATCGCCCAGGTATCTTGTGGCCAACAGGGATGAAGAAGGGGCAAAAAATGTTCTTTACAAGGTTTGGGGAACTGTAGGGGTCGATGAAAAGATAGCGGAGATAAGAGATACCGTTAACACCCAGCGCAAACCCCGCTTTTCGGATATATTTTCAGGAGGAAGAGTGCTGCCGATCGTAGTGGTCGGTATATTTTTGAGCGTTTTTCAGCAGTTCGTCGGTATAAACGTGGTCTTTTACTACGGAGCTGTTCTATGGGAAGCCGCGGGTTTTTCAGAGGGAGCGTCGTTGTTCATAAACGTTCTTTCGGGAACTATCAACATAATCTCCACCATTATCGCGATATGTCTCATAGATAGAATAGGCAGAAAAGTTCTTCTTCTGGGAGGGTCGGCAGGCATGGTCATAACTCTGGGGACCATGGCAGTTGTATTCGCGTTCGCGGAAACATCCGTTTCGGGCCAGCTTAGTCTTAATCGTCCGCAGGCCATAACCGCGCTTCTTGCGGCGCATTTTTACATATTCTTTTTCGGGGTTTCCTGGGGGCCATGTGTATGGGTAATGCTCGGAGAGATGTTCAACAATAAGATAAGAGGAGCCGCGATTTCGGTGGCAGCATCAGCCCAATGGATAGCGAATTTTCTGGTCACGATCACTTTCCCGATAATACTTGCCGGAGTAGGACTTTATGAGGCATACGGGATCTACGCGTTTTGCGCGTTCCTTTCGATAATATTCGTGTGGAAGTTCGTCAAGGAGACAAAAGGAAAGACTCTTGAGGAAATGTAACGAAAGAACGCAATATCTTTTTGCTGTGCGTATCTGATGCCTTGTTAAGGTTAGAGGGGGGAAGATCTGAATAAGGAGGGGAAGATGGAGCAGGTGTCGGGGGTGAAGGCTCGGATAGCCTCGCGGATATTGTTCAGGGCGGTCTTATTCACCGTTTTTTTGACGGTAGTTTTTGTGCCGTTTCACAACGCGGCCTGTGATCCTGCCGGCGATGAGATCAAAGATCTGAAAGACCAGTTGAGACAGGCCCAGGAGCATATAGAGGCTCTTACCAGGCGTCTGGAGGCCGTGGAGGCGAAGGTGACTGAAGACGCTTCTCGGCCGGTCACCCGGGCGTCAGAGAAAAAGCCCGATCCATCCAGGGCCAAGGCCAAAGATGAAGATCCGGCAAGATCGGCCTTCCGTCCGAGTTATGCCTACGATCCCGCGGAAGACGTTGTCGCTTCCTCCGGGACCGATGAACAGCTTCTCGCCGAGACGGAAATACCGCCGGACGGAAAAGAAGCCCCGACAGCCCATACTACGGACCAGACAAGGGAACTTTTCCGGAAGTTCAAATATTATGCCGAAGGTTTCAGTTTTCACGGCTACCTCAGAAGCGGGTACGGCGCCAGTTCAAAGGGCGGCAAGCAGGCGGCTTTTCAGGCTCCGGGATCTCCTTCCAAGTACAGACTTGGTAACGAGACGGAGACTTATGGCGAGCTGCTTTTCGCGCAACAATTCAACCCCGAGTCCCCCGGGCCGTTCTTTGACGTGAACGTTCGCCTGGCGTTTGAGACCCGTCAGAATACAGGTTCCGACCCGGGCAATGACGAGTTCAGCGTCAGGGAAGCTTACGCTGAAATGGGCGACTTTGACTGGGCCCCCGGAACTAAGTTCTGGGCTGGAGAGCGATTTTACCGCAGACATGACATATACATAATCGACTATTATTTCCTGGATACCAGCGGATATGGCGGAGGAGTGGAGGATATAAACCTGTTCGACTGGGGCAAGCTGTCGGTAGCCTATCTGGGCGGGTCTAGCGACGATTTCCAGCTCGATAAGATCGGCAGCGTGTCGAAGAATTCCTTTGATATAAGATTATCCGACTTTGACGTGCCTTTCGGTAAAGGGATGGTCTGGCTTTTTCCCTCCTTTGTAAAAGGCGGGACCTACGACAATGGCCGGAGATACAACAGCGCCGGCGGCCTTGCCGCGGGGCTAATGCATATAGCCGATAAACCTTTCGGGCTTGAGGGATACAATAAGCTGTCTTTTCAGTACGGCATGGGGACAAGCGCGGATTTCAATCCCAATATACAGGATCCCGATCCCAAGATAAAGGACAGAAGTACCTTCCAGGTAACGGAAAGCGGGGTAATTCAATTCTCAAAGCGTCTCGCGGCGATGTATACCGCCGTGTATAGAAGACAGAACGACGGCAGCAAGACCGACAATACCATAGACTGGTTTAGCGTGGGAGCGCGGCCCATATACTTTTTTAATGAGCACCTTGCTCTTGCTTTTGAGGCGGGCGCGGACCATGTGAACAGCAGAATAGACAAATACAGCGACACTTTGTTCAAGATGACCCTTGCGCCGGAACTGCGTATAGATAATACGTTCCTGGGAAGACCTGTGCTGAGGGCCTACGCGACATACGCCACATGGGGGAGCGACTTTAAAGGAAGAGTGGGCGGTTCCCAATACCAGGATGACACAGAAGGTCTTTCTTTCGGGGTGCAGATGGAAGCATGGTGGTGAGGAGACCTCTTCTGACCGGCATTACACCCAGGCTGTTAACATAATATTTCATGAAAAGGTTGAGAGTGCTTTGAGAAATCTGGTATAATGATCTTCACATCCACTATAGATTTTTTCTCAAGCGCGGAGGAGTGGCTGCGACCCGGGCATCAGCCCGGGAAGTACCGAGGCCAGAGGGCCGAGGTAAGCGGTCGAAAGCGGTGGGGCTGTACAGGGAGCAAAATCTGAGCTGAAAGATAAGTTTTTACAAGCGGAGGAGTGGCTGAGCGGTCGAAAGCGGCGGTCTTGAAAACCGTTGTGGGGCAACCCACCGTGGGTTCGAATCCTACCTCCTCCGCCATATTGGTATATTCCGGCTACATCCTTTACACTTTATTCCGACAACATGGTTTACACTTTTGGTATAGTGATCTCTGATAACAAGGAGGTTACTATGCCAT
>CAYVIW010000068.1:0-39846 GCA_964451815.1 uncultured Planctomycetia bacterium
TTTGTTGTTACGCCTTCGATCATAATTATCTCCCTGGGACCGGGTTCGGGTACTGAGGTTCTTGTGAACCCGGTTCGGTTACTGAGGTTCTTGTGAACCCGGTTCGGTCGCTCGTTAAACGGGTCTTTGTGAACCGGGTTCAAGACTGACTGTTTTTGTGACCGGGTTCGGGTACCGACTTACTTGTGAACCCGGTTCCTTCGCTCGTTAAACGGGTCTTTGTGAACCGGGTTCAAGGCTGACTGTTTTTGTGAACCGGGTTCAAGGCGGGGGAGTTATCCCCTGCTCCTTACGGCTGTTTCCTGGCCGCGGCCGATCGACGAATATAAAAACCCCATGGCTTTCATCTTTTCGGGGTCGTATATGTTGCGGCCGTCAAGCACCACCGGCTGGTTCATCTGCTCTTTCACCTTTTCCCAGTCAACTTCCTTGAACTCGTTCCATTCGGTCATAAGTACCACACAATCCGCGCCGCGAGCAGCCTCATAAGCGCTGGAGCAATACTCTATGGCGCTATTCACCTCTTTTTTGGTGTTTTCCATGGCGACCGGGTCATATGCCCTTATCCTGGCTCCCCTGGCTATGAGCCTCTGAATTATGTCTATGGCCGGGGATGACCTTATATCATCTGTATCCGGCTTGAAGGCCAGACCCCAAACGCCTATGACCTTGCCGGATATGTTCCAGAGCATCCGGCCTATCTTATCTACAGCCAGGTCTTTCTGCGTCTCGTTTATTTTTTCGACCTCTTTCAAAAGCCCGAAATCATACCCGAGTTTTTCTGATATATGTATGAACGCCTTGAGATCTTTGGGGAAACATGACCCGCCGAAACCTATGCCGGCCCTGAGAAAATGCCTGTTTATCCTGGAATCGAGCCCTATGCCTTCGGCGACCTGCTCTACATCGGCTCCGGTAAGCTCACAGATGTTGCTCAGGGCGTTTATGAAGGATATCTTGGTAGCCAGGAAAGAATTGGCGGCGTGTTTTATTATCTCGGCGCCTTTTATGTTGGTTACGACTATCTTAGTATCAAGCGGCCCGTAAAGTTCACGCATAAGCTTTTCCGCTCTCTCCGAGCCCACTCCCACCACTACCCGATCAGGGTTCATGAAATCCTTGATGGCTGAGCCTTCTCTCAAAAATTCCGGATTGGAGGCTATTTCGAACTCGCATCCCGATCGCATGAACTTCTTTATGGTATGGATGACCCATTCCCCCGTCTCTACCGGTACCGTGCTTTTTTCAACTATGAGCTTGTAGGAATCCATATGCTCGGCTATATCCTTTGAAACGTTCTCAACGCCCGTAAGGTCGGCGCTGCCGTCTTCGAGGGGAGGCGTGCCTACGCATATGAATATTACTTCGGCGCCCTGTATGGCTGTTTTAATATCATCGGTAAAGTTGAGCCGTCCGCTTTTAACGTTCTTTTTTATGAGCTCCTCAAGACCGGGTTCGTATATCGGGACCCCTCCGGCTTTCAGGGTATCTATCTTTTTTGTGTCGTTATCAGCGCAAACAACCTCATTGCCCAGATCGGCAAAACATGTTCCGGTCACAAGACCTACATAACCGGTGCCTATTATAGCAAGTTTCATAAGGAGTCCTCCAGATACTATAAATTTATTATTATTTAAGTGAGAATTATATCACAGGCGTCTGATATATCGCAAGCTTTGAGTTGCTTTGGGTCCGGCCCCACCTTACTGCGCTATGGGTACGGTCGCGTCGTCATGGGGAGAGGCCAGAGTGGACCCGGGAGCGCGTTTTTCATAGGCGCGGGACAGGCCTATCGGAAGTTCCGGGAAGGCTTTGAGCCTTAAGGCCAGCCAGAAAGTGAAGTCGTCCTTGAAGATGCTGTTACCCTTAACGGTATAAGTGGCTTCGATCTCCCAGCAGTGGAGGTCCCTTGTTATGCTGAGCTGCTGCTCCTCGAACTTGGTCTTGTGAAGATCGAACCTTTCATAAAGGCCCAATCGCCATTTAGGGTTTATTATCCAACTCATATCCAGGGTTATTTGATTGCGGGGGTCATCCGGCCTTTTTTCATATCTATAACCTACGGCTGCCTGCAGATTATCCCAGGGGGTAATAACTCCCTCGATACTGGAAGTCTTAACCGACCAGTTCTCGCCCTCTACCTCAAGCCGGTTATCCAGATAGAACCAGTCATACGGGCGCAGTTCCAGTTCCGCGCCTACACTCCTGAACCTGGGGCCGCCCTCTTTTTCCCGCATCGAGTAGTCACTGTAAAGTATGCTCCTTACAAGTTCTACTGAAGTCTTTTCATCTCCCTTGCCTCTTTTTGTCTGGAGTTTGTTCTCAAAAGATGTCCTGAACCCGTTCTGGTTCTCTATGGTGTCTATTGAGTCCATTTCATAAAGCGCGTTCCTGTTAACGCTCGGCCGGTAGGTGTAATAATACTCCACCTTCGGCACCATGATGTGCCTGAGGCCGTTTATGTCGAGTCCGAACGCGTCCGTATTAATGTCGAATACCCGGTGCAGCCTAATGAAAGAGTCTATGCCGCCGCCGAAAATGCTTCTGAGAGCCGCCGAGGCGGAGTCTTTTGTTCTTGTATATATGGTCTCCCGCATTTCAGCATAGGGCACTACACTGACGGGCCCGATGCCGGTGGCGTACGAGAGTTTCTGGAAGGTATCGAACCTTCCCACTTTCTCGGAGGATCTTCGTGAAAATTCGTACTCTTTGTCGAAATAAGTGGCGGAAGTCTCGGAGCTGTAATAAAGAGGAGTTTCCCAGAGCCTCTGGTCGAACACATCTATCTTTACCTCGGGAAGGCGCTGGACAACGGTATAATAATCATCGAAACGTTTATTGGCCTCTACGCTGAACACATAATTGGGTTTTGAGGATATGATCGATATATAGTTGGGCGGGATGGGGTCGTTCTCTTCATATTCGTTGTAGAAATAATCCTTGAGAACATGCTGATCGCTCGTTTTATTGAACTCGAGCATACCTACGGTATCTTCGTCAAAATCCACCCTGTGTTTCCACTGGTACCTGTTGCGCCACTCGGCTTCGGTGCCTTCGTCGTCCCGAAAAGCCGTAGGGTCGTAAGTGCCGATATCGTTCTGGGCGATGAAGTATGTCCTGAAGAGTCCGCGACCCAGGCCCTCAAAACCGAAATCCGCAAGGTCGTAATAAAGGTTGGCTCCTCCGGCGAAACCTTTTTTGGTCCTGTAATCAAGAAGGCCGTCTATCTTCGTATTACCCTTTATATGGTGGCGCCAGGCGGAAAGAAGAAAATAGCCCCAGTCGCTGGTAACTCCGGGTATGAACTGTACTTTGGCTTTGGTATCTATTATGGGATGGTAATAGTACGGCACCCACAGTACCGGCACTTCACCGATGTAGTAAACCACGTTCTTCGCTATTACTTTATCATCCGGAAATACTCTTATCTCCGCGGCTTTGAGATGATAATGGGGCTTGTCATGGTCGCAGGTGGTGATATAGCCGCCATATAGAACATACTCGTTGGGACCGACCTTGCCGGTCTCCTTGGCCCTTCCGAACCAGGGAAAAGCCGTCACTTCTCCGCCTATGATCTCTCCTTCTTCGCGGGCCAGGTCATAGCGTATCCTGTCTCCCGTAAGAACTCCATCGGGATGCGTTATCTCAACATTACCCTCGCAAAGAGCGGTGCGCGCTTTTGTGTCTATCTCTATCTTATCGCATTTAAGCGTTACATTCCCGTATTCTATCGAGACATTGCCTTCGGCGACTATCACGCCTCTTTCCTCGAAATATTCCACTTTGTCGCCGTCAACGACTATTGCCTGCGCCGGCCGTGTGAACCCCTCCGGGTCAGGCTCTCTTTCTCTGTCGACCCGGACCGCCCCCGGCTCGGCGGCATCCATTTCCGCGTCAAAAGGTTCCGCCTCTTCCTCTATTACTATCTCTTCATCCACCTCTACCGCTTCGGGCGTCTCTTCGACTTTTGCCGGAGCTCTCCTTGCGGCCTCTCTTTCGGCGCGAGCGGCAGCTTTCGCCTCTTCCTTTTCTATACGCCGCGCTTCTCTCTCCCCGTCTTTTCTGGCCCGTTTCGCCTCACGCGCCGCCTCCTTCTCAGCCTTCCGGGCGGCTCTTTCGGCTTCCTTTCTCTCTTTGAGAAGCTGCTGGTACTCTGACCACTCGTTCTCAGCTGTATCAAGATATTCAAGAAACGCTTTGGCGGCTTCGCTGTCGGGGTTGATCCTGAGGGCCTTCTGCCCGTGAGACCTGGCGGATCTATAATTGTGTTTTTCTCTTTCGGCGCGTGCCTTTTCGAGTAATTTATGGACCTGGACGTTCCTTTTCTGCAGGCTCTCGGTCTCCGGGTCGGTCTTCCCGCCTCCTCCTATCCCGAACCAGGCATGAGCCTCGGGCGCGGGCAGAGAAACACCTCCAAGACACACGGAGGCGCAAAGGGCCATGACAAACATGCCTTTTAATCTCTTTTTATTTAAGATCGGGGTTTTCATCTTTTCGCGGTGTTAATAAAAATATTTGCCCACAGTATATCATGTATCGGTCAAAAAATCTATCCTGACACCAAAAATATTACGTCGTGCAGACCCTGTTGCGGCCTTTTCTCTTGGCCTTGTACAAAGCCGTATCGGCTTTCTCTATAAGAATATCTATGCCTGTGCCGTCTTCAGGATATGTGGAGATACCTATACTTGCCGTCACGCGCAGCTCTTCGTCATAAGCTTTTATGCCCTTCGACTCTATGGACCTTCTTATGCGCTGGGCTACCGCCATGGCGAGCTCTTTGTTGGTCTCGGGCAGCAGCACGCAGAACTCTTCCCCTCCGTATCTGGCTATGAGGTCTACTTCCCTGACCGATCTCTTGAGCCTGTCGGCTATTTTCTTGAGAACGGCATCACCCACAAGATGCCCGTACTTGTCATTGCAGTTCTTGAAATGATCTATATCTAACATCCCGACGGAAAAATTAAGCCCCAGCCTGCCGGACCTTTCAACTTCTTCCTCAAGCCTTTCCATCAGATGTCTTCTTAAATATACCTCGGTAAGGCCGTCCACTATTGAAAGCTCCTGCACTCTTTCATATAACTGTACCTTCCTGAACTCAAGGGCTATCTGTGAGACCAGTATCCTGAACCTTCCGTACATCGATCTCTGAGCCCCCTCTATGGCCAGTATAGCGCACAGCTCTTCCCCCACAAAAAGAGGGAACAGCATCAAGCTTCCCGACCGCACCCTGAGCTCATCAAAAACATCCTGATATTCATCCGAAGTCAAAAACAGGGAATTGAGATCGTGCCCCGTGCAATATTCGGACACCTTCTCATAGTCAAGAGCCCTCTCCGGATCCTGGTCGTAAACAGCGTCTCCGGCGGCTCTGGATGTGCCGCGCACGAATTCGCCGTCTGAAAATATCAATAGATGGGCTGCATCAAAACGAAAGTTCTCCTCCAGAAAAACCAGAAGAGCATCGAACAGATCGTCAAATCTAAGAGCAGGCGCAAGTTTTTTGGTTATCTCATACAGCCGGGATATGCGCCCCAGTTCCGTCTCCACCTTTTTCCCTCTACGGTCTATAGATTCGAGCTCGGAAACAAGGCTGTTATATTTGCGCTGACGTGACTTTATTTCGGCTTCCTGCGCCTCGTCGAAAGCCCCTGAAAGGCTCCTGACCATATAACTCGCTCCGCCCACCGCCATAAAAAGCGTTATAAAGACCACGACGTCTATACGGTTCAGGATACCCATGAAACCGTAGAACAGCAGGAAGAATGCGTTAATGATAACCAAAAGAGCCTGCTGCCGGAAGGACATTACAAAAGGGCCCATAATAAAAACCAGCGATATCATGAATATAAAAAGATATTCATCCTGCCGGGGCATATCATGGCAAACCCAGCTTGCCGCCATTATAAAAATATTCAGCCCGAACAGCATGAACGGCTTTATTTTGAACATACCTTGTTCTTCCCTTCTGATTTTGCCTTGTAAAGGGCTCTGTCAGCCTCGATTATTATATCATCCCTGAGACGGGCGTCCTCGGGGAATACGGCCACTCCAACCGATACAGTGACCGAACATCTTTTACGCCTGAGCACCACGGGTGTCGCCTGTATCTTTTTTCTCATCTCCTCCGCTACTTTCAATGCCCCTTTCTTGTTCTGGCCCAGGAGCAGAAAAGCGAACTCCTCCCCCCCATACCTCGCCGCGGTATCGCCCGCGGAAGCTTTTTTCTTGAGGATAGCTCCTATATTGCGCAATATAGCGTCGCCGGCAATATGGCCGTATTCGTCGTTGAACTCCTTAAAACCGTCTATGTCTATCATCAAGAACGCGAAGGGGTTCCCGCTCCTCAATGACCTTTTGACCTCCTCATCGAGACGTTCCATGAAATAACGGTGAACATAAAGGCCCGTAAGGCTGTCTCGGACGGCAAGTTCTTCTGTCTGGCGGTAAAGCCTTGAGTTCTCGAGCGCCACCGCGGCAAGCTCGCCGATTATGTCGAGTATACGCAGTTCATGAGGAGTGAAGGCTTCCTCGTGGGTCGAATCTACCCGTATGACCCCGAGAAGTCTGCCTTCTATTGTGAGCGGCTTTATTATAAGTGATACCGCGTCATCGCGCGATTCCTCTCCTTCTACGGAAAACCTGAAATCCTTTTTAACGTCCTTGACAAGAAGGCTCTTGGCGTTCTTGAACGCCCAGCTGTCAAAAATACCTCCCTTTTTGCTGCCGAAGGGTCTGCGCCCGGGGCCTTTCAGGGTAACCGCGAGGTTGAGCTCATCGGTAGCCCCGTCTACCATGAACAGCATTACGCGGTTGTCTTCGCCGAAAATGCTGAAAGCATCGGCGGATACGGTTTTCATTATTTCGTCCTCGTCAAGAATAACGCTAAGCTTGTCGGCTATGTTCTTTATCTTGAGAAGGCCGTCTATTTTCCTGCCCATGGCCGACACCTCGACATCCCTGTTCTTCATATGGTTGGAAATAAGGTTATTGTCCTCTCCTACTTTCTCCATGCTGACTGTATACTTCTGATGCGATTGATACATTCTGCGGTGCATGTAATAACCGACAAAAATATTCACGAAAAACACCATTATCAGAACGGTATAGTAGGAGGAGCTCAGTGCCGTGATAGGCCTGTAGAGGAATATCATGGCCACAAGAAATGACACAAGACCCGGGAACACACCCAATAGCGCCCATAAAAACATTATTACACTGCTTATAAGTATAATTATACTGAGCAATATGAACTCGATATGCTGCACGCTGGGAGAAAAAATATGGCCCGTAAAGTTAAGGGCCCTGATAAGAACGGCGAAGGCAATAAGAGACACCGGGATAAGGATATTGCGTTTGGCAGATGGCGTCACGAAAGGTGCCATAAAGATCTCAGACTATAGTTTTTTCGGTCGTCTTGTCGAAAAAATGGACCTTGCTCATATCAAGAACAACGTCCATGTCGAGATTTATCTGGGGATCGGCGTCCCCCGAGACCCTTGCGACAAGTATATGCTTACCCGTGTTAAGATGTATGTAGACCTCCGAACCCAGGTGCTCGACCATCTCACATGTCATAGTAATGATATTCTCGGGAGGGGCTTCCGAGACAAAAAGCTTATCGTAGATATCTTCACTGCGCACACCCATTATGAGGCGCTTGTCCACATAGTCTTCAAGCTTTTCGTGCATACCCTCTACGAGCCGTATCCTGAAATTGCCTTCATCGAAATAAAGGCGCTTCTCTTTTTTGATGATGCGTCCCTCCACAAAATTCATCGGGGGGGCCCCTATAAAACTGGCCACGAACTTGTTCACCGGCTTGTTGTACACGCTGGTAGGGGTGTCTATCTGCTGTATGACGCCGTCCTTCATCACCACTATCCGGTCACCGAGCGTCATGGCCTCGGTCTGGTCATGCGTTACGTATATCATGGTCGACTGCAGACGTATGTGCAGCCGGTGCAACTCGGTACGCATCTGGACTCTCAGCTTGGCGTCGAGGTTACTCAGAGGCTCATCGAAAAGAAAGACCATGGGTTTTCGTACTATTGCCCTTCCCACGGCCACGCGCTGTCTCTGTCCTCCCGAAAGCTCTCTGGGTTTCCTGTTAAGAAGGCTCTCCAGGCCGAGTATGCCGGCCGCTTCTTTTACCCTGGAGTCTATTTCATCGTGGGGATATTTCTTGAGTTTAAGCCCGAAAGCCATGTTCTCATACACCGACATATGCGGGTACAGAGCGTAGTTCTGAAAGACCATGGCTATGTCCCGGTCCTTGGGGGGTATGCTGTTGACCTTTCTGTTGCCTATGTATATCTCGCCGGAGGTGGATACCTCAAGACCGGCTATAAGCCTGAGAGTAGTTGATTTTCCGCATCCCGAAGGCCCTACCAGGACCATGAATTCCTTGTTGTCGACGCCGAAACTTACATCATCTACAGCCCTTATCCCTCCGGGGAATTCCTTGACCAGATTTCGCAGGCTCACTTGTGCCATTTCATCACCTTTTCCCTTGTATCATTTTGAAGTTTTTATACTTATATACAATATAAGACGGTAATTGTCAACCCGTCAAGCGCCTTGAGTGTAATCTATCAACTTTGAGATAGACTTTGTCAACTCACTACGATGTACTATCATGTCTATCAGGCCGTGCTCCAGAAGGAACTCCGAACTCTGGAAATCCTCCGGGAGATCCTGTTTTATGGTCTGTTGTATTACCCTGGGGCCTGTAAAACCTATGAGGGCTTTGGGTTCCGCTATTATCACATCCCCTAAGGACGCGAAACTTGCCATCACCCCGGCCATTGTGGGGTTAGTAAGAACTGATATAAAGAAACCCCCGTTCCGGTTGAACCTGTCTAGGGCGGCGCTGGTCTTGGCCATCTGCATAAGGGAGAACATGCCTTCGTACATCCTGGCCCCGCCCCCGGAGCCCGAAACTATTATGAGCGGAAGCTTTTCGCTGTCGGCGTGTTCTATTATCCGGGTTATCTTTTCTCCCACGACCGAGCCCATGGACCCCATTATAAAACGTGAATCTGTTGCCCCTATAGCGACCCTTTTTGCCTCTATATATCCCTCTCCGACAACAGCGGCCTCTTTGAGACCCGTAGCTTTCTGGTCTTTCTTTATTTTTACGGGATAATCCGCGGGCCCCTTGAACTTGAGAGGATCTCTGCTCTCCATTTTCCTGAACATCTCTGAAAAAGAATCGGCGTCAAGTATACCCTCTATCCTCTCATAAGCCCCCAGCCGGAAATGGTGATCACATTTAGAGCAGACATTATGATTGTCCTTGAGCTTTTTATTATAGAGCAGCTCGCCGCAATCGGGGCACTTGGTCCACAGCCCTCCGGGTATGTCCTTTTTCTTTTTCCTGCCGAATATGGGTTTTTTAGAGAAAAAAGGCATGGAGTTTTATCCCTCCTCCTTTTTGCCGGCACACGGCATCCCGGCCTGGGCGAACCTGTTAATTACGAGCCCGGTGAGCAGCTTTGGATAGAAATATGTTGATTTCTGAGGCATCATCTCACCTTTTTCGGCTACGGCTTTAAGCTGGCTCACCTTTGTAGGGTTCAAAAGAAAAGCCGCGGCGTGGCTTCCACCGGTAACCAGATCCAGCGCGCTTTCGGCGTCTTTTACATATGTTATGTCGCCTTCCCCGAGCTTTATATCCAGTATGCTCCCTAGTATCGCCGAATGAAGAACGCTAACATCAAGGCTTTTCCACTCATCACACTTGTTAGCTTTTATCATAGCTCTCAGCTGATCCTCGTTCTTCGGCTCCAGAAGAAGAAGGTCCTCTCCAGTAATGAAACCGTATATGTAGCCCCGGCCGGACCTTTCGCTCATAGCCAGTGTCAGCTCTTCTATGGTCTCCAACGGCGTAATACTGAAATGTTCTTCCAACCGCGACCTGACGTCGCTAAGGTCAAGGCCTGAGAGGTTTTTCAGCGCTCTATGTGTGCCGAGAACGGTAAGGTTGTCGGGGGATGAGATATCGGTAAAATACATCAGGACATGGTCGGCGCTCCCATCATATCCCTCGTCTTTACGCCTCATGTCCCTGTAGGCCCTGGCCACTTCATACCGGTGGTGTCCATCGGCTATAAAGACCTTCTTGTTCTCCATAGCCGAAGTTATCTCGGAGGCTGAATTTTTTTCGGAAAGACGCCATAACTTATGGGTAACACCGTCTATACTGATATCCACTATAGCCTCACCGGACGAGACCGTCCGGTCAAGAGTTTCTTTTATACGGCCTTCTTCATCGTTGTAGAGCGTAAATATCGGGCTCAGATTGCCTTCCACCTCTTTTATGAGGTTCATCCTGTCCTCTTTGGGGTTTGAAAGCGTATGTTCGTGAGGAAGAACCACATCGTCTCCCTCTATCTTCATGAGGGCCAGGAACCCTGTCCTGCGGCATGTCTTCCCGCCGATCTCATATTCCTGCTGGTAAACGTAGAATGAGTCATCCCGATCTCTTACAAGAGCTCCCTCTTCGAGCCATTCTTCCAGGTTCTTTCTAGCCCTGGTATATTTATTGTTGCGCCCGTCATCCCCTATAAAGGATCTGCCAAGTATAAGCCTGACTATGTTATGGTCACTCTTCCCATAAAGCCGGTCTCTCAGATCGTCCGAGATGACATCATATGGAGGTGCCATGACATCCGACAGGTCCCCTGTTATCTCCTTGTTATAAAGCAGCGCTTTGAACGGTTTTATTTCCGCCATAATATGAGCCTTCCCGCTAACATTCCCAACAATACCCCCGCGACATTGCTTGCCGCGTCAATGAAACATGCCTGCCTCGCCGAAACGAAGTACTGTAATATTTCAACTAAGATACCATAACCCGAGCTCAATATCAACGCAAATAAGCCATTCTTAAGATCAGGAGGTATACCCGAGCGTTCCATGCCCAGCATCACAAGAAAAGCAAGCACCGCGAAGCCGGAAAAATGGCAGATCTTGTCGAAGTGATCGAATTCGAAGAGGGTTCCTACGCCCGCGCTTTCCGGGTCAAAAGGAAGCAGCGAAAGCACAAGGATCACAAAAGACCACAATATCGCTGGGATCCATACAAAAAAAGGACGAGGATGTTTCACCCACTCCAGGATGCCCATGGTCATACCGCGAGAAAAATATCTGGTGCCCTCAAGTATATCCTGTAGCAGTGTTTCGAGACCACCGTACTTTACCCGCATACCGGAAGCAGCAGCTCTGAGCCCCCTATAGAAAAGAACAGTTATCCATATCAGACCGGCAAAAGCAAGAATAAGACAGACCAGTATGGCCCGTAGAATAAATGTCCCGGAACTTCCGGCGGCGTTTATGACTATGACCGACACCCCGAGAGCCAGGACAAGAAGCAGTATAGCTATTATGATGAAGATTATTTTGTTTTTCACCGGTAGATAACTCATATCATACCCACCGGATGTCTGTCAAGTCGCCCGGCCGGTGATGCCTTACAAAAAAAGGGAGAGTCACTCCCGGCAGGCCCCGCAGGTGTCCGAATTGCCGCAGGAAGGCTTATTGTCTCCCTTGGGAGCCGTTTTCTTGTCCCCTCCGGCGGATGGATTCTTGTAATCGGTCTGGTAAAAACCTTTTCCGCTGAAGATTATGCCGGCGCCGGTCCCGATAAGCCTTTTTACAGAACCTTTACATTGCGGGCATCTCTTCGAGGGAGCGTCTTTTATGCTCTGGAATTTTTCAAACCTGTGTCCGCATTTTTTGCATTCGTATTCGTAAGTAGGCACGTGTTTTCCTCCTCATGAAGATATATGTAATAGATCTTTGACCTTGCTGACAATGTCTTTTTTTCTGTCCACATCCTTGACATCTCCGGATAAGGGGTCGAACTCTCTTAAAAGTTCCTTCTGCCTGTCGGTGAGGTTCTCCGGGATTATGACGTCTGTCTTTACGAGCAGATCTCCGTGCCCCCTTCCGTCAAGCCTTTTTATGCCCTTACCCTTGAGCCTGAATATATGGCCCGATGATGTCCCCGGGGGGATGGCCAGCTTTACGTGGCCTTCTATGCCCGGGACCTCTATCTCGTCACCCAATACCAGCTGGACAAAGGACACTCTGGCCGCGTATAAAAGATCATAGTCCTTTCTGGAGAAAAATTTGTGTTTGGAGACCCGGATCGCCACATAAAGGTCCCCGTTAGGGCCTCCCGTGTCTCCCGGTTCACCCTCGCCGGAAACCCTCACGCTCATCCCCGTGTTGACTCCAGCGGGAATATTTACGCTTAACTTTCTGGTTACGCGGGTCTTGCCCACCCCGCCGCATTCCGAACAGGGTGTCTTTACTACCTCGCCTGTGCCTCCGCACGACTCACAGGTCCTTGATATGCTGAAAAACCCGGCCGACTGGCTCACCTGACCGGATCCTCCGCATCTTACGCATGAGGTCTTTCCCGTGCCGGGTTCGGCGCCGGACCCCGCGCATTTATCACATTTGACGTACTTTTTTATCTTTATCTCTTTTGTGACGCCTTTCGCGGCTTCAAGAAAACCTATATTAAGGGCATATTGGAGATCTCTGCCTTTTCGGGGGCCGCGCCTGCGGGAGGACCCAAAACCGAACATGCCTCCGAGCACATCCTCAAAAGCTCCCCCGAACACCTGGCTGAATATCTCGGACGGATCATGAAAGTTAAACCCGCCGAAACCTCCCCCCTGGAACGCTCTTTCCCCGAAACGATCATACTGTTCGCGTTTGGACGGGTCGCTCAAGACCTCGTAAGCGTGAGAGAACTCCTTGAACTTTTCCTCCGCCTCCGGGTTTCCCGGATTCTTATCGGGATGATATTTGAGCGCCAGGTTCCTGTACGCTTTTTTTATGGCTTCCGGGGACGCGTCACGGCTAACCCCCAGAAGCTCGTAGTAATCCGCCATAATTTTGTCTGTTAATCCTTTTTCTCGTCGTCCACTTTGTAATCGGCGTCAACGACATCTTCTTCCTTTTTTTCGCCTTCAGAAGCTCCGGGGTCGGATGCGCCCTCCTGGGCTCCCTGTCCGGCCGCCGCTCCCTCCGCCTGTGCCGCCTTATACATCTCTTCAGACAACTTGTGGCTGGCCTTCTGGAGCTCTTCCTGCGCCTTTTTTATCTCACCAGCGTCCTCGGAAGTGAGCTTCTTTTTGGCTTCCTCGACCGCTTCGGAGACCTTTTTCCTGTCATCCTCGGATATCTTGTCCCCATGGTCCTTGAGCGACTTTTCCGTGGCGTAAACAAGTGTATCCAGCTGGTTTTTGGCCTCTATGAGCTCCTTTTTCTTTTTATCTTCCTCTTCGTGAGCTTTGGCGTCCTGCTTCATTTTCTCTATCTCTTCCTTGGAAAGGCCGCTCGAGGACTCTATCCTTATGGACTGTTCCTTGCCCGTGGCCTTGTCCTTGGCTGACACATGAACTATCCCGTTCGCGTCTATGTTGAATGTTACCTCTATCTGAGGTATGCCCCTCGGAGCCGGCGGTATGCCAACAAGATCGAACTTACCGAGAGTCCTGTTGTCTGATGCCATCTCTCTTTCCCCCTGGAGCACATGGATGGACACGGCCGTCTGGTTGTCCGCGGCGGTAGAGAATATCTGGCTTTTCTTCGCGGGTATGGTGGTGTTACGTTCTATGAGTTTGGTCATCACGCCCCCGAGCGTTTCTATGCCCAGCGAGAGCGGCGTAACGTCAAGAAGCACGACGTCCGAAAGGCCTTCGGCCCCGCTCAAAACACCTCCCTGTATGGCGGCGCCTATCGCAACGACCTCATCGGGGTTTACCCCTTTGTGAGGCTCTTTGCCGAATATCTCTTTTACTATCTCCTGCACTTTAGGCATACGGGTCTGACCGCCCACAAGTATGACCTCGTCTATTTCTCCGGCCGAATATCCCGAATCCTTAAGAGCCTTGAGGCAGGGCTGTTTTGTTCTGGCGACAAGGTCATCGACAAGCTGTTCAAGCTTAGCCCTGGTCAGCTTCATCATAAGATGTTTGGGACCCGAGGCGTCCGCGGTGACGAAAGGAAGGTTTATTTCCGTCTCAAGGTTGGACGAAAGCTCACACTTGGCCTTTTCGGCGCCTTCCTTAAGCCTCTGCAGAGCCATCTTATCGTTCCTGAGGTCTATGCCGTTCTCTTTCTTGAACTCCTCGGCTATCCAGTCTATGATCTTCTGGTCAAAGTTATCGCCGCCGAGATGCGTGTCGCCGCTGGTGGATTTTACCTCGAAAACCCCTTCGCCCACATCAAGTATGGACACATCGAACGTTCCCCCGCCCAGATCGAATATCGCTATCTTCTCGTTCTTTTTCTTATCCAGCCCGTAAGCGAGGCTGGCCGCGGTGGGTTCATTGATTATCCTGAGAACCTTGAGCCCCGCTATCTCGCCGGCGTCTTTCGTGGCCTGGCGCTGTGAATCGTTAAAATAAGCGGGTATCGTGATAACGGCTTCCGTTACCTTCTCACCCAGATAATCCTCGGCTGTCTGTTTCATCTTCTGCAGTATCATGGCCGATATCTGCGGAGGGGTGTACTTCTTACCCTGCGCATCCACCTCTACGTTACCATTGGTATCCTCGCCGACTTTGTAAGGGACTATCTTCTCTTCTTCGGCTACCTCCGAATGTTTTCTGCCCATGAAACGCTTTATGCTGAATATCGTATTGTCGGAATTCGTTACCGCCTGGCGTTTCGCGGGCTGGCCTACCAGTTTTTCCCCGGTTTTTGTAAAAGCCACGGCGCTCGGCGTGGTCCTGGAGCCTTCGGCGTTAGGTATTACCTTGGCTTCCTTTCCCTCCATTACCGCCACACATGAATTCGTAGTTCCCAGATCGATCCCTATAACTTTACCCATTTCATACCTCCTCTTTCGCTATTATGGAAAACTATATCTCCTTGGCAACCTTGACCTGGGCCGCCCTCAAAAGCCTGTCGTTGAGCATATACCCCGGCCTTACTTCTTCAAGTATCTCTCCCTCCGGTCTGTCGTCTGTTTCTACGGCCATGACCGCTTCGTGGACGTTCGGGTCGAACTGCCGTCCCACTGTCTCTATTCTCTTTACCCCGTGGCCCTCAAGTACCTTGTGAAACTCGTTCTGTATCATCTTTATGCCGTCAAGGACCGCGGTCTTGTCCTCGGCCTTCTCCATAGCGGCAAAGGCCATGTCAAAATTATCCATTATCGGGAAGAGCCTGGCTATGATATCCTCGTTCGCGAACCTTATATGTTCGAACTTCTCTTTTTCAAGCCGGCGCCGCGTATTCTCATACTCGGCGTGCACATTGAGATACTTATTGTAATACTCGTCTCTCTCTTGCGCCTTTTTGGTGAGCTCCTCCAGTTCTTCCGGAGTTATTTCCGGAAAGCTCTTCTCTTTTTCATCTTTTTTCTTCATTTTCATCCGCCTCATCCGCCTTAACAGATGTTCTTTTTTATCCTTCGATCTCGACCAGTTTGGAGCTGATAAGTTCAGAAAGGCAGCTCACGGTCCTCAGAGCGCGGCCGTAATCCATGCGCGCCAGGCCTATCACGCCGAGCCTTCCCGCGGGCTTACCCCTGTAGGAGTATCCGCAGGTAACTACACTGCAGTCGTTGAACGTCTCGCACCCGGTCTCCTTTCCTATATAGACCCTGAGATCAGCGTTCAAAATATCCCTGCGCAGAAGTTTGAGGATAGCTTCTTTCTCGGAGAACATGTGCAGTATTCTCCGGGCCGTATTGATGTCCCTGAACTCAGGCTCGTCCATAAAATTGTCGATACCTTCCCAGTATATATCGCTGGCGATGTTCTCTCTCATTATACGATCCATTATCCCGGTCGCCGCGGCGGCCATATTGTTCGTATCCCCGTCATGGCCGGGACCGGGGCGTTTAAGTGTCTGCTTGAGTTTTTCAGATATACCGGGCACTGTCTCTTCGGCGTAGTTGGCGTTAATATAATTCGATATCCTCTCGAGCTCCGAGGCATCCAGGTCCCTGTCCAGATTTATTATATAGTTCTTTACGGCGTTGGTCATGGTGATAAGGACGGCCAGAACGGTCTCGGACCTCAGTTTGATAAGCTGAAGATGCCTGAGATACAGGTTGTCTATACCCGGCCACATAACTATGCCGGCATTGTGAAGTTCGCGGCTTATGAGAAAGGTGGTCTTTTCGATGACTTCCTTGATGGTACGTATGCGCCTGGTATATTCCCCGGCAAGCCTTCTGGCCTGGGCCTTTTCATAGCGGATATTGTCGGTCACCATGTCTACATAATACCTGTAACCTTTATGCGTGGGAACGCGTCCCGCCGATGTATGGGGCTGTTCTATAAAGCCTTCTTCTTCCAGCTCCGCCATAACATTACGTATAGTTGCGCTGGACACACTGCCGCCCATCCTTTCCACTACCGTTTTTGAGCTTACAGGCACGGCCGTAGAAACATAAGCATGTACGATATGCCCCAGTACGGTGTATTTTCTTTCTTCTCTTTTGGACGTATTCATATTCTTAGGTAAAAACAGATTTAGCACTCCTTTCACCGGAGTGCTAAATTATAGCATTGTGTCCGATTTTGTCAAGAATATTTCTATTCCCGCCTACTCTTCCTGCTCCCCTTTGAGAGCCTTGAATATCTGACGCTTGACCTTACGGGGGACCCTCGCGGATATCTTAAGCCCGCTATCGGTATATTTCTCTTCCTTGACCATGCCCTTGCTCCTGATGATGCTTGATATGGAATAATGCTTGTGCGGAAGGACAAGCTCTATATCCTCCATATCCTTCTGAATATAGCGTACTACAAGGTCATCAACTTCGGTAAGCCCTCGTTTTTTAAGAGCCGATATAACGAATGGAGCGTCAAAATACCGTTTTATCCTTTCTGTCTCGGCATCGTCATCGAGAAGGTCTGACTTATTAAGGATCGTAAAAATCGGTTTTGCTTCCACGCCTATATCCCTGAGAACGCTTCTGACAGCGCTTGCATGCTCTTCTCTGCGGGTATCGCTGATATCGACCACATGAAAAAGTATATCCGCCTCCACCACTTCCTCCAATGTGGCTTTGAAGCTCTCGATAAGGTGATGTGGCAGTTCGTCTAAAAAACCTACCGTATCCGAGAAAAGTACGGTCTGGTTGTTGGAAAGACGCGTTTTTCTCACCGTGGGGTCCAGTGTGCTGAAAAGCTGGTCTTTTGTTTTTACCCCAGCGGAGGTCATCGCGTTGAAAAGAGTGGATTTCCCCGAGTTGGTGTACCCTACCAGAGCTATGGTGAGCATGGAGAACTCTTCTCTCTGAGACCGCCTCAGTTCGCGCCGGCGCCGCATGACCGCCAGGGCCTTTTTGAGTTTTGATATGCGTTCCCTGATCTTTCGGCGGTCTACCTCAAGCTGCTGTTCTCCCGGGCCTCTGGTGCCTATGCCGCCCCGCTGCTTCGAGAAATGCAGCCACATGCGGCTCAGCCTGGGCAGAAGGTATACCAGCTGCGCCAGCTCTACCTGGACCTTGCCCTCGGCGGAGGTCGCTCGGCGAGCGAACACATCTAATATAAGCTGGGTACGGTCTATGGTCTTGACAGCCAGCACCTGCTCCAGATTTTTCTGCTGAGAAGCGGAAAGGTCGTTATTGAAGATAACGGTATCCGCGTTAAGCTCCCGGACCTTTTCGGCTATCTCCTCCGCCTTGCCCCGCCCGATAAAAAGGTTCGGGGTTATCGATCTGAGGCGGCAGATCTCGCTTGAGGCTATTACAGCCCCGCAGGAAGAGGCAAGCTTCCTGAACTCGTCCACACGGTCTTCTAGTTCCCCAGCGCCTTTCTCTGTTCCCGCCGCGGTGACAAGTATCGTCCGCTCCCGCTCTCTTGTAGTAGGTTTAGATGTAAGCATATCCGGTCACAGTACTGACAGTATCCTCCATGTTAAAGTTTCTCTGATATTTCCCGCGCGATGCTTCGGGCATCCCTGTCGGCATCTATCCATACCATACGCTTATCGGCTTTGAACCATGTCATCTGACGTTTCGCGTATTGCCTTGTGTTCTTCTTAAGCACTTCCCGGGCTTCCTCCAGAGTGATATCCCCCGCCAGGTACGCGCTGACTTCCTTTATGCCAAGGGCTTTTACGGCGGTGATCCCCAGGTCCCTCCCGCTGAGCGCCTTTACCTCTTCAACAAGGCCTTCAGCGAACATCCTTTCGACCCTCGCGTCTATCCTTTTTTTCAGGACACCCCTGGGAACATCAAGACCGAAAAGCCTGATATCGTATTCACCCGATATGCCTTTTGTGGCGGCCTTCTTTTCAGAGAACCGCTCGCCTGTAAGGCGGAACACCTCTATGGCCCGTATGACCCGCCTTACATTGTTGGGCTCTATTGCCGCGGCCGAGTCGGGGTCTATCTCTCTGAGTTTTCCGTGAAGATGCCCGGCGCCCTTTTCCGCGGCTATGTCGGTAAGCTCTTTACGGATAAGCTCATCTTTACCGGGCGAGGGAAAAAGTCCGTCCAGAAGGGCCTTCACGTAAAGACCTGTTCCTCCCGCGAATACGGGGGCCTTGCCGCGCGAAATAATATCTTTTATCGTCTCTGAGGCCAGGACCGCGAAACGGGCCGCGCTGAACTCTTCTTCCGGCCGGATCGCTCCCACGAGATGATGCGGCACACTGTCGAGCATAGCCCTGGGTGGGGTCTGAGTGATAATGTCCATATCCTTATATATCTGCATCGAATCGCAGGATATGACCTCGCCATCGATAAGCCGCGCGAGTTCCGCGGCGACTTCGCTCTTTCCGGAAGCAGTAGGACCCAGGATAAAACTAAGCTTTTTCATTTATCTTTTTTACCTGCCGCGTGAGTTTTTCTCTTAATTCCGGGATACACACGATAAACCCTTCATGTTTGATGACTTCCTTATTGTATAAAAGCGGTTCGCCCCGAAGACCCATAACTACCGCGCCCGCCGCGGCGGCCACCGCGTGTCCGGCGGCGGGATCCCATTCCCAGGTAGGACCGAAACGCGAATATATGTCGGCTCCGCCTTCGGCTACGAGCGCGAACTTAAGAGCGCTGCCCGCGCTTATAGTTTCAGCTCCCAGAGAAGCTATCAGGCTTTCATCCCCCGGCGAAAGATGTGAACGGCTGACGGCTATTACCGGCCTTCTGCCGGAACTATCCGTCTTGAGAGGACGCTTTTTCGCTCCGCTGTCATCGACAAAAAAAGCTCCCCCGTCTTTTTGCCCGTAATATACATGCCCCCTCACGGGGATAGATATTACACCAAAAACAGGTTCCCCGTTCTCGATAAGAGCTATGTTTACGGTGAACTCGCCGTTACGTTTGATAAATTCCTTAGTACCGTCCAGAGGATCTACCAGCCACAGCTTTTTCCAGCTCGATCTTTCGCTAAAAGGAATATCTGCGCTTTCTTCGGATATTACGGGTATATTCCCGTCAAGGTTTTCCAGCTCACGCGTTATAAGCTCATGCGCCCTTTTATCAGCCTCTGTCAAAGGGGAATCATCAGCTTTATATTCCACGCCGAGGTCCGCTTTTTCATATACCTTGAGTATTTCCTCCGAAGCCTTCCTGGCTATCTCAATAACATGATCTATCATTGTATCTCCTTGGGCCTTTTTGTACCGTCTGGGGAATCAAACCTTCAAGCTGTCCCCATTTTTAAGGTTAAAGTTGTCCCCAGGGAGAACTGCCGGAAGTATCACCACTGAATTACTCCACCTCTGTTGCCAACATCTCACATTTGAGAGTATTAGGGCTGGCTCCTTTCACTTCCAACTTGACTATCTCACCTATCAATTTTTCCTGCCCTTTGAATACACATGTGGTATTATCTCGTGCCCTGCCCATCATATCATCCCGGGACATCCTGCTTTTACCTTCAACAAGCACCTCTACCACGGCACCGATAAAAGCTTTTTTCGATGATGCCGATATCTCTTTCTGAAGGGCCAGAAGTTCGTTGTTCCGTCTTTTCTTATCGGCCTCAGGCACATCATCGACAAGACAAGAAGACAATGCCGGCGGACGCGGAGAATATTTGAATATGAAGGCGGAATTAAAACGTATCTCGTCAAGCGCTTTGCGGGTAGCGTTATAGTCCCTTTCTTTCTCGGAAGGGAACCCCACTATGATATCGGTGGTAAGACCCGCGCCGGGAATAAGCTTGCGAAGTTGTTCGACCTTTTTGATATAATCTTCGTATTTGTATTTCCTGTTCATCAGATCGAGTATCTTGTCCGAACCCGACTGAAGGGGAAGATGCAGATGTTCGCATACTTTATCAAGATCTTTCATGGCCCTGAAAAGAGATAGTCCGGCGTCTTTGGGGTGGCTGGTCGTGAACCGTATCCTTTCTATGCCCTTAACCTTGTTCACAGCCTCAAGAAGATCGGGGAAGGTGACCTTACTTGAAAGTCCTTTGCCGTAAGAATTGACGTTCTGCCCCAGAAGCGTCACTTCCTTGAACCCTCTATCGGCGAGAAGCTTTACTTCATCCAGTATATCCTTTTTGGGCCGGGACACTTCCCTGCCCCGGACATACGGCACTATACAATATGAACAAAAATTGTCACACCCGTAGGTTATGTTAACAAAGGCCGATAGAGCTCCGTTCCTCTGGTCTATACCCGCTTTTTTATGAGGGCGTTTCTTGTTGTCGACCGCCAGTAATTTTTCCGTCTCTCCAAGTCTTGCCATAAGGTCCGGCAGATCGAATATATTGCTCGGGCCCACCACTATATCTACCTGGGGATGTTCCTTGAAGAGCATGTCCCCGTGCCTCTGGGCCATGCATCCGAGAACGCCGATCCTGAAAGCCGGGTCTTTTTTGCGTCTTGACGCCAGCTGCCGAAGCTGACCCACCACTCTGTCTTCGGCATGCTGCCTGACGCTGCACGTATTAAAGAGCACCACATCCGCGCAGTCGGCGCCATCGACCATCTCATACCCTTTCTCCTTAAGCATGCCGGAAATGATCTCGCTGTCCCGCTCGTTCATCTGACAGCCGAAGGTACGCAAAAGTATACGCTTTCCCCGGGGCTTTTCTCCGCCATCCTGAGCGGCTTTCCTTCCGTCATCCTGAGCGGCTTTCCCTCCGTCATCCTGAGCGGAGCGAAGGATCTCTTTCTTTTCTTCTTCTGACATTCTACTCCCTTATTGTCATTCCCGATTCCCACTTTGTCATTCCCGATTTCCACTTTGTCATTCCCGCGAAAGCGGGAATCCATTACCTTTTTCATCCCCTCTTCATAACAAGTATTCCAAGGCTCGTTCAGCTCAAACTTCACGATCTCCTGATTCTGGATGTGGATCGATTTGAAAATGATCCGCATGAAGGTTTTGACCAGATAATCCAACTGATGATCATCCGGCGTGCTCCGTAACCTTAAAAGGAACTCTTGCGTCGCCTTGACAAGATTAACGGAATTGCGCTTATCCAAAATCTTAAGCTGAATCGCCTTGATATCCTGCTTTAACCTTTTCTCCTCATTGCGTAAAAGCTCGGCCCGATCCTTATAGAGCTCGAGATTGATCTTGTCCTCTGAAAATAATTCGTAGATCCCCTTCTGCTTCTCGATATTCTTTTTAAGAAGCGCGTCCTTTGACTCTATCTGCTCTACATACAACTGCTCCGGCTCGGAGGCGTTCAATTTGATCATGTCGCCTAATTCCTCAAGCACGTGAACATTTTTGCGGATGACCTCTATAATATCCCAGACCTGTTTATTGATCGCGTCAGCCGCAACAGATTTATTACTACACTTAATATGAGGTATGCCTTTTGAAGAACAACGATACCACGGCCTCCGCATTTTAGTGCGATGATTAACTGTAGCGGTGATCCCGCGGTAATTGCCTCCGCACTCATTGCATTTCAGAATACCGGAAAGCTGATAAACATTATTCCTGAATCTAACCACACCATTGGTGCGGTTACGTTTGAGAAGCGCGCTTGCCTCATCAAAATCCCTTTGCGTAATTATCGGCTCGTGAGTATTCGGCACTTCGATGATCTTGGACGGATCATTATTCACGTACTTGTAACCTTTGCCTTCGCCATTCTTGGTCTTTTCTTTGGTGTTGTAGCGCCGCCTATTCCACACCAGCATGCCTAAATAAACCTTGTTCTGCAGAATATTGGAAATGAATTTATTGTAAAACCTACCGCCTTGCCTTGAAGGAATCCCGAGATTGTAATAATGGCCTGCGATCCGCGAAGTGCTCATGCCGCTAATGTACATCGCGTAAATCTCTTTTACGATCTTTGCTTCTTCCGGATGGACTTCCAGCTTCTTGACTTCTTTATTATAGCGATACCCATAAGGCGCGTAGCGCGCTCCCTGCCAATGGCCTCTTTTAACTCCAACCACCATACCCGGGAATACCCTCTCAACTAAACGATTGCGTTCAAACTCAGCGCAACTGCCCAACATCTGAATAGCCATCTTACCGGCGCTGGATGTCGTATCAAATGGCTCGGTCGCTGATTTATAGCCGATACCCAAAGAATCAATCTCCTCAAGTATCCCCAGCAGATCCTTAAGCCGACGGCTTAGGCGATCCTGCTTATATACCAAAATCAGATCAAACTGCTTATTGTGCGCGTCAAACAAAAGTCTCTGCAACGCCGGTCTATCCATATTACCGCCGGAATACCCGTCATCCATATAAACATCACGGCCCGACATACTGCAAAAAACATCCCAGCCGAAGTTTTTCGCGTACTGCAAAAGATATGTCCTCTGCACCTCCAGCGAAAAGCCCTCACGCGCCTGATCCTCTGTGCTAACTCTCGTATATAATGCGACTTTCATCTTTACCCCGGCTATCCCCACTTCATGTCATGCCCGCGAAAGCGGGGAGCGGGGATCCATTATCCAGCCAGCATGTCATGCCCGCGAAAGCGGGCATCCATTATTTTGCTATATCCTCGTACAAATCCTTCCATCCCGGATTTTGCTTCTCGATCAACTCAATCTTCCACTGGCGATTCCACTTCTTCATCTGCTTCTCTCTGGTTATTGCGCTCTCAACGTCATTCGTTTCTTCAAAGAATACCAGCTGATGGACGTTATACTTCTTCGTGAACCCTTCCACCAAACCTTGTTTATGCTCGTACACCCTTCTGATCAAATCATTCGTAACGCCGATGTATAGCGTCCCATTTCTTTTGCTTGCCAATATATAAACGTAATACGATTTCATGCTCTTTCTGGATTCCCGCTTGCGCGGGAATGACAATGTGCTTTCAACCTTTTAACGTCTCGCGCCACTCTTTAATCTTAGCGATACACTCCTCCGTAAACACCGGCCAATCCTTATAATCGCGCTTGGGCTTAACCCACCCCTTGCGGATCCAGTTAATCATGGTCTGCCGGTGAACGCCCAGCTTCTTTGCCGTCTCTGTCATGGTGTAAGTTTTCATAAATAGCACCCTCATCTAATGGCGCCCAGTATACCGTATTATACAACCCTATACAAGGGTTTTATTCTCCGCATCATAGCTGGATAAGAACATTCTCGACAATAACTCTATGCCTTCATAAAAGGATTTACGAGCCTCTTGAATTTCAACGTTGGATAGACCGCGGCCCCTTAGCTTTATCTCTAAAGCGTCCCAGCCTCGCAAGGTTTGATCGATGTTTGACCTTGTTTTTGCGCTCATCCTGTTTCCCTCTAAAACATATGTCATGCCCGAATGTTTTAATCGGGCATCCATAATCTATACCCCCGATAAAAGCTTTCGGAGCAGGCTGACACACTGACATGACTCGTGTCAGTGAATGTCAGTTAAAATACCCTCCAAAACCCATGAAAGAACCCGAATCTGACCCTTTTTCCGCAAAAACGCCTATTTTGACCCTTCCTAACCCCATTTTGACGCACTCCCGATATCCCCACTGACACTGACACGCGTTTTCAATTTTCATATCACTGACAAACTGCGCCTCGCCCGACCCTCACCCAAACCGCCCCCGGAAGGACCCGCAAGCCACCAGCAAACTACCGGTGACAGCAATGACATCTTTTCTCATGGTTATCTTTTTACTCACCACGCTTAATCCCCCTACTCCTTACTCCTAACCTACAAACACAATTAATGAAAATTCCTGTCATAATCGTCATGGCTGTCATGGAGCCCTCAGCTATTCCACGCTGGCGGAATCCTGAGCAAGGATCACAGGCGAAAGCCTTGATCCGCGCCGAAGGATCAAAAGGGCCGCTCCGAATAATCAACCTCGCCCTCCTTGCGGATACGTATGCCGTCCCATCGCCGCGACGCGCCGCAACGCCCCTTATTGATAGCGGGATATTGACGCAAGAGCTCCCGGCCAAACAGAATCTTGCTAAGTGGCCGGTATTCGCTCTCCAGACACCAGTCCCGATAAGCCACATACAAAGCATCACTGCCTATGTCTGCCTGAGCATCCAATACACACTGCTCCTCCACAAAAATGATCACGTTATTGTTCTCCTTGCGATACGCGTCCTTTACGGTTTGCATCGAGACGCTCTCTTCGAAATACCCGCGCTTCCTCAATCGCGTAAGGCCGTTAAGCGACCACAAGAAGATCCCGTCCAGCTCGCTGGCCACGATCTTGTGCTTTAACTTTGGATCCCGTTCCTCTATGGAAAACTGCCGGTTAAACGGAAGGATTAAAAGACGACGATAATACCCTTCGGTCTTGTCCCCCACGCGCGGCATATTATTGGTTGAAAAGAGAAGTTTGCAGTAAGGTTTGAACTGAAACGGCTGGCCGTATTTTTCGTCAGCGGAGATCGTATCGCCGGTCACGATCGCCTTGAACATGTTGTCATAGACATTTGTCTTGGCATTGGTTTCAAGGCTGATATTGACCAGTTTGTCCCGGAGCCGGGCGATATAGTGAGAATCGTTAAACTTCTCAAGCGGAATGGATGAGCAATTATCCTTGCCGATAAGCTCCTCGAGCACGTACAAAACAACACTTTTCCCGTTGGCCCCCTCGCCGAAAAGAAAAAGCGCCTTTTCATAATCATTGTCCCGGGTCAGGCAATATCCGAAGTACTCCTGCAAAAGCATGATCCGGGCCGTATCATTTTCGAATATCTGATCAAGACTCTTCTGCCACAACAAACACTCGGCGTTCTCGCGGTATGTCACATTAAGCTGATTTATGGAATAGACATCCGGCGAATGCGGCAAGAGCCTCATCTTATCGATGTCATAAAGCCCGTTTTTGACATTAAAGAGGGTGATGCCATTGATGATGTCCGGCTTAACAAAAGTCTCGGTCTTAAGCGCAACAAGAACATTGCGAAGTTTGCTTGCCGAAAAGCCTGTTCCGCACGCATCCTTAATCCACTTCTGCACCTCCTCAACAAACAGCGGCCGGTAACACCCGCCTTTGTATTCGTAATAGGTGTCAGCGAAGTTGATCAGCCGATGATGCTTGATGATTTCGTCAGCGACTTCATTGGCGTTAACCTTTCTGACAATAGACAGGTTTGCCCGCGATGGCGCATACACCTCACGACAACCACTCACCGCCTTTTCGATAACCGACTGCCCATAGGTCCGTCCGTCACCAAAATGCTTTTCATCCCATTTTGGCCGTATAAGGCCCGACTGCCGGAATAACGCGTCCATCTGCCCGGCGTCTTTGCCAGTCCAAAAGGCCAACTTGTTACATAGCGCCAGATCCGCTTCGCTCTGGGATGGGTAATCGCTTTGCCAATGGCCGGAATAAAGCCGATGAAACATCTCCGCGTCTTTACTCTTGGCGATCAAGGAAAGGATATCGTTAGCGGGAGCTTTATCTACAAACCGGCTGAATACGTTTTTAAGCGCATCAGTGCACTCGTTAAGCTCAGCCGGATAATTTTCAAGGCGGTTGCCGGTAACGGTAAAGAATCTGCCCTTGGTATAAATCTCCAAACCGATTTTGGAAATCTTGCAGGCCCGGGGAATCTTGCCCTTACAAAGAATATGAATACCTGTGCCGCTTGGCGAATACTCGGAATATGAATTAAGCGCACTTAAAATCTCTACCGCATACGGCGCGATCGCTCCATCTTTGACACAATGGTCAATATCCACGCCCACATACGGCGGCTGGAATACAAAACCCACCCCCGCATACCCGCGCTGAAGCGCAAGGCCGCTTGCGGTTGTATAGTCCGTCCATGTGCTTGGATCGTTTGTCTTGGCAGGACGTCCGGTCAGGACGTTCATCGGGATCTTGTCAATTCGGCCTTTATTGCGTCTAAACCGATAACCGACCCAGCAAGGCAATTTGAGCAGTTCCTGCGGAATGACCTCTTCGATTTTTCTCTTCTCTTTTCTTCTCTCGTCTTCCATCGTTATACTCCGTTTTGAAATAGATAATCTTTAACCCTTCGGTAACAATCAAACAACTTACGCGCCTCTGAATCGGCGTAAAAGTCCTCACAGGCCTTATGAACAGCCGGGATATCGTCAAACAAGACCCTTTTAAGCCTCCCCGAACCCTCAATCCCCCTCATGGCAAACCCGCAATACAGTAAATACGTAGCCAGATAGAGATTCCCTGCCTCAAAATTTTTGTTTTTCATGGTATCAATGCCTCCTACTATCTATATACGCAAAGATTCGTAAACCTGCCGAAAATATTTTCACTTTTTTTCACTGTAACACTGTCACCCCCGCGAAAGCGGGGGTCCATTTATTAATTCTTCTTCTCAAGGCGTATATTCCGGATTTTTCCGGAAAGTGTCGGGCCCTCTACCGTAGTTATTACCTTTTTATGGCCAGGATTTCGCACCCATCTCAAATATCGCCTTCATTGAGTACATACGTATTTTTTCCTCAAAGTGTCTCACCCCACTATGTATATTCCGGTTTTTTCCGAAAAGTGTCGGGAAAAATAAAAAAACCACTTCCGGCCAGTCGACTGGAAATGGCTTTTCCTGTATAGTCGGAACAGTGATCAGCTGTCCCGTAAGTCTATTTTGATTTCATAACAGAGCGAATCTTTCTCAAGGGGGTCGTTACTACAAATTGGTAATAATTCAGAGAGGGCTAACTGCGAAGATGTTGAGAATACTTTTTAACATCACAAGCTAACAATCAATCTTTTTTAGAACGACGATTGTTGAGTTCATACTTTGCCCAGAAGGCAGGCTTACGGCCATGCTGTTGTTTGATCCTCTGGATGTATATGTCATGCGATTCGATCATATGCCAATCACTGACGCGTCCTGCCAGAGCATCGATCTTGCGTAAATACCGCACGCCATGAGAATAGTATTTTGACAAGGCTTTAGCCAGATTGGCCTCAAGCAATGCCCGGTATATCACCACCGTCGCAAGGAATGAGCCGTTTGCTTCAAAATGCTCGGCTAAAAGCGGCAGATTATAATACTGCTCGCCATCCAATTGATCACGGCGGGCAATAACATAATCCTGGGCAGACTGCCCTTCCCCAACATCAATAAGAAATTGCGCGTCGGTTATATTAAACTCCGTTGACGCCATGATCAAATCAACTTCTTTGTAAACCACCTCGGCACGTTTATCCTCGCCTATTTGCACCAGAAGCTCATTAAGGGTTTCCGTGCATCTAGAACGTCGAAAAATCTCCCAAGATATCTGCGTCACATCCTCAATCTTGCCCAGTGCCTGACTAACATCCCGGAATAATTCAGAATATTCATAGTCATTCTTTGCACCGCATTCAGCCGCTTTTTGCAAACGATCATACGCCGTTGAGGCATCGCCAGAGGAAAAATAGACCTTTGCTATTTCAATATAGGCTCGTCCGTTAAGCTCTTGCCAATTACGCTGGCGCGTTTGCTCAAACAACGCGCCGTCTTTGATTTGCCGCGCCAGCGACTCAATCATATAAAGCCATTTTCGCTGACGGGGTATCTCTTCTTGCGTTGGAATTCTTTGCTCAATCTTCTCAATCAGTTGTTTTACCCCGTTTTTATTCAGAAATCTGGAAGCCTTATCGATCAAGGCATCCCGAACGCCATAGCCGTCGCCTTCCTGCAATTCCAGCATCTGCGCGGTGACCTTCTCCTTATCAGGGCATCGGCTGGCGTAATCCACAAACAACTCTGCCGCGGTCATCCGAAAAACATCTCCAACATTACCATAAGAATCATCACACCGCTCAAAGATATCGGCATCGCGTTTATAAAAATCAATCAGGGCATCCACCCCTATCTGCGGATCTTGTACTGATTGCTTCAACTGCTCCAAAGCCTGATTAAGCATATCAGCGAGATCCGGCGCCTGGCTTCGCCAAAACATCTTCCGGCTGTTTTTTGCCGCAGTCACGGTCTTCTTAAAATCTTTGACTACCTGCGCACATGGATTCATCGCTTCACCTTCTATGCTTAAATTCTTAACCGAAGCGTCGTGATCAAAGCGGCGCGGTTGATGTCGGGGTAGCATTCTTCGGTCACAATCTCATCTCCCTATCTTATCGCCAAACCTCATCAAGCCTGATTGCCAATTGAATAGCCTCTGGCCAACCAGCTTTAACAAAGAGATTTAGGATATTCATTAAAGATAAAATTGTCTTTTTATGACGCAATATTTCTTTGAAATCAGCTAAACAGATTTCGACCAAGGAAACAACCTCTCCGATTGCTAAAGAATCGAGCTGATATCCATAGCTTTCCGAAGCCTTGCACAAGTTTTCCGCAATATTTATTACTCCCGCTGGATCATACTTTATGATAACGTTACACAATTGCATTAGATGATGAGTTGTGCTTGGGTGAAGAAAAGCATCCTTGCTTGACCCGACATCGATTATTTGATTAAGCAAGGGTTTTATTTCAAAATAATACTGCTTTATGTTCTCTTCGAGAATACTCGATTTTTTACCATCCCTAGTAGCGCTAAAATACAACCATCTTGCTATGATATCGATTATGTCGTAAAGCTCTTTTGTGAGTGTTTTTCGCTCCTCAGGCCAATCATCTTTTTTATATCTTTTATTCAGACTGCGGAAGCCTTTTTCCGCACTACTTAAAAGTCGGGACAAAAGTTGTCTTGTTTTCTTTCTAATGGAATTTACTTTGACCTTTTGATGTTCTTTTCCATCGAGCCCGATGGTTAAATAATTTATGGCTGAAATGGCTACCTGTTGCAGTTCATCAAAATATTTCAATGGATTATTTTCATAAACTTTAATTTTTGCAGTCGCTCTCTTGTTACTAAAGAATATCTCAAGTTCGGTTATTGTGGACACACACGGGTCATTATGAACACCTGACTTTTTCCGCTCCTTCAGAGACTTTCTTTTGCATATAACGTCAAACAAATCTAAAACAGTATCTGTGTTGATTTTTACAAGGGCGCTCATCGAAGTTGCAAGAGCCGCTAAAACGCCATTGGTCTTTTCACTTCTCGCAGTCCGAAATGCAATCTTCCACATATCCTTTGCCGCAATTTTATAAAGAAAATACAAGCGTATAATTACGTTGTACCTAACAGCTGGTACTGAATCTGTGGATAATGCCTCTATTAATCTCAAATTATCAGGGGTTATTGTTTTTTTTCTCCTTACTAAATTCATTATTCCTTCTGCGGCCTCAATACGCGGAGCCGGTCCCCAACCAGGGCTATCAAAAGTATCGTGATACTTCTTCTCATATACAGGAAAACGATCATGAGCTGCCAAAATAAATACCTCTTCGCAGGCTTTAAAAACTTCACTTTCAATGGATAAATCATTATTCCTTGCAATTCTGACACATGCCGAGGCAAGATCGGTTAATACGTCTTGTTTAACGAGCTCATCGTAAACAACATCGATTCTCTCTATTTCTCTCTTCAACTTCTGTATGCTCGGAAACAAAGAGTTAATTTCTTCAAGAGACGGCGCCCCATTAAGAAACCTCTCCTGAAAAGATTTCACCGGAGTTACAAGCTCTAATATTGTTTTGCTAGTCTCTGCCTCTAAATTGGCACCCTTTTCTTTCAACCAATCAATATTTGTGTATGGCTTACTATGAAACCCCATGTCCTTCATATAAGGTTCATTGGGCAAAATCTTCTGGGTTTTCTCAGCGTCACATAAAATTTTCTTTGCGGTATCGGATAGACTATCTTTTGGAATACAAGCTAATAACGTATTGCGAAATTCAATCAATCGCTCTTTCTTTTTTTCATCTATTTCTTGATCTGGCATGATAGCTAACAATTTTTCTATGTCTTTTTGATCTGATTCTTTTAGAAATACAAATCCAGCCTTCAATATTTCACCGGCTTCATATGCTGTATCAGTACTCGTTAGAATGGGAATCGACTTTAAGAGCGGCGCAATCAAAGGAACAAAAACAACAGGGTTCTTTAAAGAAAGCCGAAGCAACCGCTTCCAAACAACAGCAACTTCATTTGCTTGTGCAATCTCATGCAATAAAGATTCAATGGTTTTTAGGCTATCCGCGTCGTTTTTAGTGGCCAGCTCTTCCAAATAACCAGTAAAATCACCGAGCATCTTCAGATGCTCTTTCCTGTACTCACGGTCAGCCCAAATCGAACTCCCATCTTCTAAAAATTTCGTTTTGATATCGAAGAAATTAAATTGCTGAACAGGGCGATTCTTCCTCCAGTTCGAGATCTCTTTTCTTTTTACAATTAGATTGACAGATTTCACCATAGCTCGAGTCGCATAAATAGGGTACTGTTTAAGGAAGGCAGGAAATTTTTGATCAAGTATGTAATAACACCCCTCGTAATCCTGTCTCCTGTTGCTGGTCAAGGACAAAATTCCGCCACGCATTGCTGTCATCTCTTGTGACTTCTCCTCATACCCATAGACAGTCCTATAGATGTCAACAGCAAAATTAGGATCATGCGGCCATATGACATCTATTTCATCGCAGAGCCTGTAGACTTCATTGATTATGAATGCTTTTGATCCAACTCGTTTTAATACCTTACGCAATATTTTCTTTGATTCCCCAGAATTGGTCCCAAACGTTTTGCATACTAAAGGGACACCCCATACTGCAATCATATGATTTAATGAATTTACTTGGTTAGTTTTAAGCGCTTTTGGTGGTTGCCACGCCCAATTTACGATCGCCCGTGCCGTTATCCCTACCTTCTTCTGCTGGGTAGGGCTCCATTTGTCTAACAAATCAATAACACCCTTTAACGTACGGATAAACTCATCAATGAAACTCACGTCTAATTTATCTCTTAATGAGTACATTATTTCGATCCATAATTCCCCGCAGGCAATATCTTTATTAGATTTTAATGCTTTTAGAACCCTAAACATGCTGTTGATAATCTCTAAACATTTGACACGAGTAACACCGCTTGCCTTGTCTAATCTGTTTTGTATTGGAACAAACTCTGCAGGATCATTAATTTCTTTAACAAGGGTAATTACGGGCAAAATATTGAGATACTCGTTTCTCCCGAAAGATTGGAAATGCCAAAAAATTCCCCAAAAGATAACACGATCACTAAACCAAAGACGAGAAAAATAGTACTCAATGCTTGGCCGCAGGAAAATAGGTCGACTTGGATCCTTCTCAAGAAAATTTAATGCGGAATTAGCGTCTTCCTGAATTATGAGGCGTGAAACGACATAATCAAATATCATATTATGTTCAAAGGCTATTCGCTCTTCACTTGACGAAACCGGGACTAGCATCTGATCGCTTAGTAATCCTTTGAGCGTGTCGCTTTTATTTCTGCTAAACACATCTTTTTTCCATATGGACAATGAACTATCCCTGACCATTGTCTGTGCCGTTTTTCTTAGAATGTTTTCGCGATCAAAAGAATCCGCTTTATTTACAACTCTAAATTCCCAATAAAGACCGAGCAGTTGCACGACAGTTTGCATGTCAGATATTTTCTTAGCATCTACTCCGCCATTGAGCAACGTATCTAGCAACCAAAGGTTAAAAGGCACAAAGAAGAGCTTCTTTAACTTGTCATTCGCTTTTTCGTATATGTCTTTTAGCCCTATATTCTCACTCAAAAAGTCCGCGACATCGGTTTCCGAAAGTTGCGGAATAAAGAAATGCCTGTAGTTGACGTTATCAAGAACATATTCATTGGCTGGTTCTGGACTTCTTACGGGAAACAAATTCAAGAGTTCTATCGAATGCTTAGCATCATATGTCCGAATACTCGCAACAATCGACCAATTAGGACATCTTTTCTGGACTAATTCGATAAACTGCTTATAAATATTTTGCTTTGTGGAGCCCCTTGCCGCGTCTAAAGCATCGATAAATAAAATACTACGCTTACCCCCGCTTACGTAATTCAATACATCTTGTATTGAATTATCTAATCCAAGGGCTTTCTTAAAATCCGCAACACTTCTTACATCAATTGCATCCACCTGAACAAAGAAATGCGGAATACCTTCAGATGAAATATTTTCCAGTGCTTGCTTCAAAAGCCAAGACTTCCCAATACCAGGATCTCCCACAACAAGCAGAGATCCCTTTTTTATCGTTGCAATAAATGAGCTTAATAATTTATCTCGTTTAATATTCTTCATCTATTGTTTTGCCAAATCTGTTAATTCTTTTAGTTTTTCAGCATCTTTTTTTAAAGAAGTTGCGTTTTTCTTGGCCTTCGCTATTTTAGGTTCTTTAATAGCCGGGGATGAAAATTTAATCAAATCAGCAATAATGTCTTCTTGCTCTTTCCAGCGAACAGTCACATCCTTTTGTTCTGTGAAAAAGATAGGATCAATCCCGTATTTTCCTCGTAAGTACAATCTTTTTGCCTTTCTCTTCTCTGGAACATCGGCTTCATTTATGATTGCAAAGTGAGAGTATCCCGTACCCCCTATTTCCTGCTTAGACTTTCTAAAAATCGAAAGTAAATCGAAGTCCTCTAATTTAAACCCAATAAAACACATTCGGAATGATGAGATTATGCTCCAGATTATTTTGAATCCGATTGATGTTTCAGAATACATTTCTATATAATCTTTTTCCGTCAAGATAATTGATTCGGGACGATCATACCTACCATGGATATGAATTACATACCGCGCACCTAATGAATCTGGATCATTCAGCCCCTTAAAAAACTTACTTAACATTTCTTTCTCATTCAAACAAAGATGCATTAACGGAACACTGAGTTTTTCCGCCGCATAATCCAGCAAGCCGTCATAGTTTGTAGTGATAAAATGCCGAAAAGGAATATTTATAAGATCTCTGTGAAATTTACTGTCCATTTCCTTTAAAGGCTGGAATGTTTGCTGTATTGTCTGTTGCACTGTTTTTTTACTTAGCAAAGAAACTAACTGCTCTGCCCACCAAGGCTTATCAGTTTCATACTCTTTGCAATGCTTATAAATATCGATGTCATTTTTGGGGCAACCGGCATCCAATGCCGCTTTTTCAAGTAATTCAAGAAGTTGTTCCCAAGTGGGGTATTTGAGCTTTGCGGAACATCCTGCGCCAAGAAAAGCAAAAACATTCTTCTTGTTTATAGCTGCCTGAAGTTGTTCAAGCGCAACCTTATTGACTGAATTCTCTGTTAATTCCAAACCATTATTTGCCATAGCGCTATTTTTGACCTAATTTTTCAATAATCCCCTTAAAACTCTCCAGCCCCGCTTCAATATTTTCGATAATCTCGGTTGCCAAGACATCTGGATCGGGAAGATTGTCGAGGTCAGTCAGGCTTTTGTCTTTAAGCCAGAATATGTCGAGACTGGTTTTATCCCGGGTGATGATTTCGTCATAGTTAAACTTGCGCCAGCGGCCTTCGGGGCTCTTCTCCGAAAATGTTTCTTTACGCTTATGGTGATTGCCCGGGTTGTAACACTCGATGAATTCTTTCAAATCTTCAAACTTGAGCGGATCCTTTTTCAAAGTGAAGTGCATATTCGTCCGGAAATCATAAATCCAAACTTCCTTTGTCTGTGCATTCTTGCTGGCTGGACAGTTATCAAAAAAGATGACATTCGCCTTCACGCCGGGCTTATAAAAAATGCCCGTGGGTAGCCGCAGAATGGTATGCAGATCTGTGGTTTCCAAGAGCTTCTTACGGACAGTCTCCCCGGCGCCGCCTTCAAAGAGAACATTATCCGGCACAACGACCGCGGCCTTTCCATCTACCTTCAGCATCGTATGAATATGTTGAACAAAATTGAGCTGTTTGTTTGAGGTGGTCGCCCAGAAATCTTGTCGGTTGTAAACAAGGTCCTCTCCTTCTTCTTCACCCTCCTCATTAGTGAATGTCATACTGCTTTTCTTGCCAAAAGGAGGATTGGTCAGAACATAATCAAAACGCAAACCATTGTCCGCGATCAACGAATCAGCACGCTCAACCGGTGGCAGATTATCCAAGTCGCCGATATTATGCAAAAAGAGATTCATCAAGCAAAGACGCGCCGTGCCCTGCACAATCTCCCACCCCTTGAAAGTTTTATATTTCAGGAATTGGAGCTGATCTTTATTGAGCTGATAGTTGTCCTTATTTGTGATGAAATCATAAACCGCAAGGAAGAAACCGCCCGTTCCGCACGCCGGATCGGCAATAGCCTTTTCCGGTTCCGGACGCATACACTCCACAAGGGCCCGAATCAAAGGACGAGGCGTGAAATACTGCCCGGCACCGCTTTTTGTATCCTCGGCGTTCTTTTCGAGTAACCCCTCGTAAATATCACCCTTAACATCGGTGCCGAGTTTGACCCATGATTCCTGATCAATCATCTGCACAAGGCGATAGAGTTTGGCTGGGTCTGATATCTTGTTCTGTGACTTGAAGAAAATCTTCCCAAGCATGCCGCTTTTCTGGCCGAATTCACGCAAGAGTGTGACGTAGTGCGTTTCTAGTTCAGCCCCTCGCTTGCTAACAATTGTTTCCCAGTTATATTCTTTCGGGATGCCAAGCTTGCGGTTATAGGGCGGTTTTGAATACTCGTCTGCCATCTTGAGAAATAATAGATACGTCAACTGCTCAAGATAATCGCCGTAACTTACGCCGTCATCTTTAAGCACATTGCAAAACGACCATACCTTGGAAACTAATGCCTCAGTCATGCTTCTTTCTTCCTTTCGACTTAACCTGTAAAGCCTCTTTCTCGGCTTTAATCTTTTTAAGTAATGCCTCGACAGAATTCTCACCGGATATCAAATCTTTATGTTTCTTGCGCCATTCTTCGGTCAAGGCACCCGCAAAAGCTTTTCTTAAAATACTTTTTCGAAGAGCAATTGCTTTTTCCAGATTTTCCTCAATAGACTCTTCCATCTTGTCGCATATTGAAAAACGAGATTCAATCTCCTCCACAATCACGCGCTGTTCTTCAAGAGGAGCAAGTGGTAAAGGATAGGTTTTTAATTTTGTCCCATTAATATTGGATTGATTGACGCCGAAACTTTTTACAGAATCTCCGTACTGCCTTGCCCGATGAGAATTGAGATAATACGTTAAATATGAAGCATCAACTAGTGATTCAATCCTATTGATCCTAATCAAATAACCCGCGAATATTGCCGGTCTTTCCCCTTGATAAATCCCCGTTTTACCAACCCATTCAGGACTATTTGTCCGGTTAAATAAAACATCGCCCTTTCTTAAAGAATATTTTTTTATCTCATCCTCGTCATTGGTATAAACCAGATCTGTCCAATCAAATTTCCCATTCTGAATATTTCCCATTCTAAGAACGGGGATTTTACCTTCTTTTTTTGATTTAGCGGCAGAGCCGTATTCAACACTACTACACACATCTCCTAAGGACACTTGCCTCCAACCCTCTGGCAAATAACCTTCTTTAAGGTTTTTATTGGTCAATCGCCCATCAAAAGCAAATTGCAATATTGCCTGACGATAAGTTTGTAACTGTTCTTCGGCTTTTTTGAGGTTTTCAATAGCGTTGTCGAGGTCGGAAAAGAGCTCTTCTAGCAAGCTGACAATTTGATTTTGCTCTGTTGTTGGAGCGACGGGCAATTGAATCCCACAAACTTTTGATAGCGGGATAGACGGCAATGTCGTTGCATGAGCAATATGGTTAAAATCGATTGTTTTTAACCAGTAATACAAATAATCGCTCGATATGCCATCAAAAGGCACTGCAGTTGCTATATGACTAACCACATACATATCCGATTTAAGAAGTGCCCGTTGGTTCAACAAACTTGATGCTCCACTTTTGGTAAATAAAACCGTTCCTTTAGGAAAACGTTTCAATCTTTTGATGGCAAGCTCATTAATATGGTCAGCGGTATCCGTTACATATTTGTTCATGCCTAGACGCCCCATGTCTTGGACGCGGACAAATGGATAAGTGCCGTTATTAAAAAACTGTTCGCCTTGCGGGGCTGGATTCCCAGTGCCTATATCAGCAATATTTTCAAACGATGTCTTGCGCCATGTCTCTGGCAACTCATTTTTCAGTAGATTCATGCCACCAAAACCTCATTTAATTCATCAATTAGCTTGTTAGTGCTATCACCAAACAGCTCGTGAAATTTACCCAGCCCCCCGCGCTCACCAAAGGGCGATAGATCAAAATCATCGTGCTCAATATGGAATGACGTTGCTATGTGATCGCGGATCATATAGAGCCACTCCATCTGTTCCTGATTGAAGTGTTTATGCCCGGACTGCGCGCGCACAACCCAGTCGCGGAAATTCCTGCGCGCGATCGTGTCATAATCCGTCAATTCCTTGTCTATCCCGACAATTCGACGGATAAGGCCAACAAGCGCGGTCAATTCGCTCTTGGGGCTACCAGCATTGTTCTTTTCAAAATGCGAGTAAGCTTCCCATACCCTAAGTGGCGGAAGATTAGGCTTCTTTTCTCGAAGTATATCCAAAACCTCCTTGATCATACGATAGGTAATATCCCGCCTGCGGTATGGCTGGCTATAGAAAATAGAAAGCGCCTTGATTTCATCTTTATTTGTCTCTATAAATTCTTTAAAATCTTTTACTATCGCTTCGGCCTGCTCAACGGCTTGCTTGTCCCATCCCGCGAAAGTTACCCGGTCAATGTTGACCGTATCAATAATCTGTTCGAGTGACCTGCGTACCGTTTCGAGATACTCATTTAAAGTCCCGTTAAAGACATGACTTGCCTGTTTTGCCAAATCTTCATGTGCACGTTTCAATTTCTCGCCTTGAGGAATGTCTAAATCTGGAAACAATTGCCTTGCCTTTTCCTCAATCAGGTCCGGATTGTATGCGTCCAGAAGGCCGGTTACAATCGCTCCAAGAGGCATGCCTCCGGACAATTCCTTGATCTTCTGGCGTTCTTTATCCTTAATCTGACGATCCATACGCGTCAGGCGGTTTGCTAATGACAAGAAAGTATCCTCGTCCTTTGCACCCATTAATACGGCATTCAACAAATCTTTAAGAGGCACAGAGCTTTTGCGCTCCAGCGGACGGCTGTCGGTTTTAAGTGACTTCGCGACCCCAACAGCATCGACAATGACAAAATGGTCTTTTTCATATTTCGCCGAAGGCGTCACTTTCTTTAAATCATCGAGCCCCAGCGTCCTTGTGCCACGGCCTTTCATCTGTTCAAAATAATTGGCCGAGCGCACATCGCGCATAAAAAGCAAACATTCCAAGGGCTTCACGTCTGTGCCGGTGGCGATCATATCGACTGTCACAGCAATGCGCGGATTGTATGAGTTTCTAAACTGCGCCAGCAAAGTGTCGCCGTCCTCTTCAGCTTTATAGGTGATCTTCTTACAGAAATCATTTCCTTCGGCAAATTCTTCCCGCACAATCTCGATGATGTCATCGGCATGGCTGTCTGTTTTGGCAAAAATTAAAGTCTTGGGCACTTCCTTGCGACCTGGGAAAATTTCCGGAAGTTTGTTTTTAAAGGCCTTGATAACATTGCGAATTTGACTGGGGTTAACAACATCCCGATCCAATTGCTGACCTCCATATTTGATTTCCTCATCCAGTTGTTCCCAGCGTTTCTTGCGCGTTAAACGCTCCCGCACATCAACATATTCCTTGGCTGAAATCTGCGATCCTTGCCTTGTGATTTCTGTCTCAATCGTAAAAACGTCATAAGGTACATTAACAAGGTCCGCGACTGCCTGCTCATGCGAATATTCACTGACAATATTTTCTTTGAAGAAACCGAAAGTGCGTTTATCCGGAGTTGCAGTCAACCCGATTAGGAATGCGTAAAAATAATCAAGCACCTGTTGCCAGAGGTTATAAATTGACCGGTGGCATTCATCGATGACGATGAAATCAAAGAACTCGAGAGGGATTTTCTCGTTATAAACCACCGGCATAGGCGCTTTGGGTTGCCACACTTCGTTCGGGTTGGTCTCCTCTGCCGCTTCGTCTAGCTCTTCGCCCTTGAGGATAGAATAAAGCCGCTGAATCGTGCTGATGCAGACCTGCGCGTCTTTTGAAACATAGCTCGACTTGAGCCGCTGGACATTATAAAGCTCGGTGAATTTACGGTTATCGTCTGCCGGTGTATAGGCCATCAGCTCCTGCTCAGCCTGTTTCCCGAGATTTCTCGTATCAACAAGGAAAAGCACTCTCTTGGCTTTGGCGAATTTAAGAAGGCGATAGATAAAGGTAATGGCCGTATACGTCTTGCCGCTTCCGGTGGCCATTTGAATAAGCGCCCGGGGATAGTTTTTTTTGAACGATTTCTCAAGATTTTTAATAGCGTTAATCTGGCAATCTCTCAATCCTTTTTCATCAAGGATAGGAATATCATGCAACCTTGCCCTAAGATTCTTCGCAGTGGACATCCATTCTTTAAATGTTTCCGGCCTTTGAAAAGAAAAGGTTTGGCGCGCGCGAGGCTTGGGATCATTAAAATCAGTAAAGCGGGTTATCTCGCCGGTACTTTCGTAAACATATTTAAGCGGCTCATTATTGACATACTTAAGCTGTGCCAGCGCATATGCCTCTGCCTGCGCTTCATGGACAGTCAAACGGTGCCCTTCTTCTTCACGCTTGGCCTCTATTACGCCCACTGGCTTGCGCTCTACAAAAAGGACATAATCAACCGGCCCGATATCAGTGGGGTATTCCCGAACAGCAATGCCGAGTCCGGCGTTGAAATTCAATGCCTTACGGTCTTGAACCTTCCATCCGGATTGCACCAGCAAGGAATCAATTTTGTCGCGCGCTATCTGTTCAGGATTTTGATTTGGCATAATTACCCCATTAATCCTTCATCTGCAAAACTAAAATGTTTGTCTCCGCCGATAATAACGTGATCGAGAACCTTGATTTCCATTAACTTCCCTGCGCCGCAAAGTTCTTTGGTAAATTCCTTATCCTGCGCACTTGGCGTTATGTTGACGCTGGGATGGTTATGAACACAAACGATCGACTTAGCGAACTTCTGCAAGGCGGCGTGGATTATTTCGCGAACAATCGGGAATGCCTGATCAACGGTGCCGACCGAAGCGTCTGAGATGTCGATAATGCGGTTATTATTATCAAGGTAGACGACCTTAAACACTTCCGTCTTAAGGTCACGAAGCTGAGGCATGACAATATCCACAACATCCTTGGCAGATGCGATTTTCTGCTTCCCGGTAGATACATCGTCCTCACGAAAGCGCCTCCCGATTTCAAGCGCGGCCTGAATGTGGGCGATCTTGGCCCCGCCTAAGCCCTTGAGATCCTTCCAATCGCGCGAATCGGTATGCGCCATGTTCCGGAATGTGCCGAATTTCTTGAGTATCTTGCGGGCGAGATCAATGGCGCTGGTGCCCTGTGTGCCAGTGCGAAGAAGAATAGCCAGAAGCTCTGAATTACTCAAAGCCCCCGCGCCCCTCTTGAGGAGTTTTTCTCTCGGCCTGTCATCCTCCGGCCAAGTCTTTATACCTGTGGCTTGGGCTATCGGATGCCCAACCATGGCCTTCTGGCCTATCGC
>CAYVIW010000069.1:0-6043 GCA_964451815.1 uncultured Planctomycetia bacterium
GATGGCCCCCCCCGCGGGAGGTATGCGCCTGTTTTCTTGCTTGTTTTAACCTCCCCCTTCGGGGTACGCAAAAGTTGGCTCTAAATTTTTGCGAAGGCCATGAAGCAACATAGAACAACAAGCAAAGCTATGAATTTAAAATTTTCCGGCTTTAGCCGGAACGAGCGAACTTTGGCTAGGTTAAAAGGCTGCGAAAACAGGCGCATACCTCCCGCGGGCTATCTCTCCAGCTTCCGGCTTATGCTGAGAAGAAAACCTATGCCAACCAGGGTCGCTATGGTGTTGGATCCCCCGTAGCTTATCGCCGGGAGGGGAAGCCCGACGACCGGCATGAACCCCATGGTCATGGAAATATTCACGAAAGCCTGAAAAGCTATAAGTGTTACCACCCCCGCGGCTATGGCCCTGGCGTAAACATCCTTGGTACCGGCCATTATCCTGAGCCCTCTCCAGATAACCACTGAAAACAGCGTCAGCACCACGACCGCGCCCACAAAGCCCCATTCCTCCCCTATGACAGAAAAAATAAAATCGGTGTGGCGTTCCGGAAGGAACCTCAGGTAGTTCTGCGTGCCGTTCAACCAGCCTTTCCCCAAAAACCCTCCTGAACCTATCGCTATTTTGGACTGTATTATGGTATACCCCGCCCCCAAAGGATCAAGATCGGGGTTCATGAATACCATAAGACGCGTCTTCTGATAGTCTTTCATGAACCCCCAGAAAAAGGGCAGTCCCATAAGGCCGAGCACTATGGTCGTTACCATATATTTTATCTTTTCTCCGCAGATGAAAAGTATCGAAAAAAGTATCGGCACAAGGACCATTGCCGTTCCGAGGTCAGGCTGGATAACGATAAGCGCCATCGCCGGCATGACTATAAGCACCGCGCCGATGAAGTTTACGAAACTTCCCTTCTTCTCCCTTCTTTCTCCGAGAAAGGAAGCCATCGCCAGTATAGCCGTGAGCTTTATGAACTCAGAAGGCTGCACTGCTACAGGCCCCAAAGCTATCCACCTCCTGGCTCCGTAGCGTTCCCCCCCTAAGAAGAGAAGAAAAACCAGAGCGAGAAGATTGATGATATAAGCCGGATAAGCGTAATTAAGGACCTTCCTGTGATCCAGGTTGGTCATGACAAAAAGACCGAAAAACCCTATAATGACCCATGCGGACTGTCTTATGACCATGGGGTTAAGTCCACTCTGGCCTATCTTCTGGCCCCATGTAGCGCTGTACACAAAAAACACTCCCAGAAGTGAGATCGCCACGGTAGCCGCCAGCAGGATCTTATCTATGCGCCCTCTTCTTTCAATTCTCATAAAAGTCCCAACTCCCCGGCCTTGCCAAATATCTTGCCGGCTGTCTCGGCAGCGTAATACCCGCCCTTACCGCCGTACTCGTCAAAAACCACTACCGTGATCCTGGCGTCATCGAAAGGCGCGAACCCTCCGAACCACCCGTGGTTCTCGGCCCTGGATGTCTGCGCTGTACCCGTTTTGCCCGCCACCACTGTGTTCCTCTGCCGGGCTTTCATCCCGGTGCCTCTTCTGTCATTGACCGCTTTTTTCATGCCTTCTCGGACGGCGTCCAGTGAAACACGGGATATCCCCACTGGAGACTTTTGGACCGTGTTGACCGACATGCCTTCGACGGCCTCCACCACATACGGTTTTACAAGATACCCCCCGTTAGCGAAGACTGATACCACCCGGGCGATCTGAAGAGGCGTGCATAAAAGATATCCCTGACCGACAGAATAGTTCAACGTTTCGCCCTGATACCAGCTGTCTTTCATATTCTTTTTTTTCCATTCCCGGGAAGGCAGTGTCCCCGCGCCCTCAGCGGGTAAGTCTATCCCCGTTCTCTCCCCCACTCCGAGCCTGGCCGCGTACTCCGCTATCCCGTCAACACCCAGAACCATCCCTGTCCTCCAGAAATAAACGTTGCAGGAATTTTTTAAAGCTTCTGCCAGGGTCTGATCTCCATGCCCGCTCTGGCGCCAGCAGTTAAAAGTTCTCCCGCCCAGAACCAGACTTCCCGGACAGTTAAAAACAGTGTTAAAATTAACGGCACCCGTGTCCATCGCAGCCGCCGCTATCACTATTTTAAAAACCGAACCCGGAGGATACCTGCCGGATATGGCCCTGTTTATCAAAGGATAGTTCCTGTCATTCAACGCGGCAGTTATCTCCGCGTTCCTTTTCCTGTCCATGAACATGTTCGGGTCGTAGGAAGGCGCGCTGGACATGGCGAGTATAGCTCCTGTATCAGCTTCCATGACAACTATAGCTCCGTTCCTTCCCTCGAGGAGTTCATCGCAGAACTCCTGCAGTCTTATATCTATCGTCAGCTGTACGGGCTTCCCGGGTATGGGATCCCGAAGCCCCAGAGTGGTTATCTCCCTTCCCCTGTTATCTACCTCGACCTGTTTGCCGCCATGCCTGCCTCTGAGATAATCGTCATAATACTTCTCCACACCGCTCCGTCCGATCATATCGTCCATTCTATACCCGTAAGGTTTCAGTCTCTCGAACTCGGAACGGTTAATGAACCCCAGATACCCCAGCAGGTTGGAAGCTACTTTTTCTCTCAGATATTCCCGCTTGGCCTTGACCTCTAGTAAAAGAGCGGGATGTTCCATGCTCATCTCTTCAACATGTATAGCCTTTTCTATGCCCACATCTGTAGCTACGCTATGGGGTATGTAGGGGTGCCTTCTGGCGGTCTTAAAAAAAGAAGAGATATCCTCCCTGGACATACCGAGCGTTTCGCTGAGATCGGCCATAAGGCCATCTTTATCAATTATACGGCTGTATATTATGGACACATTGTAAGAAAGGACATCCTTGACAAGATCCGTACCCCGGCGGTCGGAGATGGTACCCCTTGGCGCCATGAGCGGCACCAGCTTGAGCCTGTTGTCCTCCGACATGGCCCGATACCTTTCATGCATAACTATCTGGGTAAAAACAAGCCCGCTAACAGTTACCAGAAAGCAGAAGACCAGTATGGCGGAAAATGTCCTGACCCGATGCATATTATTCCTCAAGCCTCAACAGGGTTACCAGTATCGCGAAAATAAAAGGAGAAAGGAGGACCGTCGCGGCGAGGGTCTTCCAGCTCTTCAAAAAAACATGCGGCATGGAAAGGGAGGCACCAGCGGCGTTAAAATACATTGTATGGAAAGAGACCACAAGAAATATCCCCGCCGAAGCGGCGAATATCTGAAAAGCCGGGTTCCTCCTGTAAAAGAACGATGAAAGCACCGAAGAAGCGTAACCCGCCAGCGGGAACACCACGAGGTCAACGGGCAGGGTCCCCACAGAAAGACATCCCCTTAAGAACCCCGCTGCAAGACCCGCCAGCGCGCCTTCCAATCGTCCGAAAAAGATACCCGAGAACACCACAACAAGCAAGATGATGTCCGGGAACACCGGCATATGCCTGAGCGCGTACACCTGCAGAAGCACGGAAAACAGAATGAACACGTAAAGATAAAACCGTTCTCTCATGGATTTCGCCTATTTTATGCAAAGCACTTCTTCCTGGTCATAGGCATTGGCCTCGGGTTTTATCAGGGCGTATTTGAACAGACCCGTCCTGCTTTTTTCAACCGAAACTATCCGCCCTATGGCTATACCTTTTGGAAAAACCCTGCTGAGTCCCGAAGTTATCACCACTTCGTCAATTTTGATCTCGGCGTCAACAGGCAGATACAGCATCCTGGCGTACCCCTTGCCCTCGCCTTCGACAATGCCGTGCACTCTGCTGTCTTTGAGCATCCCCCCGGACTTGAACCCGGGGTGCGTCACAAGCATTACCGAGCTTGAATCAGCGCGGGCCTCGGTCACTTTACCCAGAAGGCCTTTGGCCGAACACACCGCGGCGCCCTTGTTCACGCCGTCATCGGTACCCTTGTCTATTACGAATGAGCCGAGCCAATCATTAGGATCCCTGACAATGACCTCCGCCGAGATGGTCTCATAACCCACCCTTCTTTTGAACATCAGAAGCTCGCGCAGCCGCTCGTTCTCTTCCCTCAGTTCCTTGTAAGTCTCTTCGCGCAGGGAAAGCTCTCCAACTTCCCTGCGAAGCCGGATATTTTCCTCGCTGAGCTCCCTCTTTGTCTCCAGATAACGGCCGGTGTATCTTACGGCCTTGAGCGGAGCGGTAAGTATGGCAGTGGTAAAATTTCTGACGCCGGTAAAAAGGGGAGGAAAAGAAAGAAAAAGGACCACCATTACGATGATCGTAAAGGATGCTATCCAGATTCTTTTTCCGTGAAAGGTCTTCGGCACATCGATCAATCAGTGATTATTTGTGGACACTCGAACCGACGGTCAGTCTTCTGAGGTACTTCAACTCGCTAAGCACTTTGCCGGTCCCGAGAGCTACAGCCGTAAGAGGGTCATCCGCAAGGTGCACGGGAAGACCGGTCTCTTCCGCTATAAGTTTATCAAGTCCCCTGAGCAGACAACCGCCGCCGGCCAGGATCAACCCTTTTTCTATGAGGTCCGCGGAAAGCTCGGGAGGGGTCCTCTCAAGTGTTATCCTTACGGCCTCGATGATCTGCGCTATCGGTTCCGCCAGAGCCTCTCTTATTTCCTCGCTGGTTATGGTTATCATTTTCGGCAAACCGGCCACGAGGTCCCGCCCTCTTACTTCCATGGTCAGTTCCTCTTCTAACGGATAACCTGACCCTATGCGTATCTTTATTTCTTCGGCTGTCCTTTCTCCTATCATAAGATTATAGGTTCTCTTGAGATAATTTATTATAGCGTCGTCCATTTCGTCGCCGCCGATGCGTATGGATTTTGAAAATACTACACCGGCCAGAGAGATAACCGCCATCTCCGTGGTGCCTCCGCCTATATCGATCACCATATTTCCGGAAGGCTCCTGTATGGGAAGCCCCACTCCGATGGAAGCGGCTACAGGCTCTTCCAGCATGTACACCTCTCTCGCTCCCGCGTGCAGGGCTGAATCTTTCACGGCGCGCTTTTCAACCTCGGTAATACCTGAAGGAACAGCTATAACAACACGGGGCCTGACAAGCCTGCGCGAGTTGTGAACTTTTTTTATAAAATAACGCAGCATGCTCTCAGTTATCTCAAAATCAGCGATCACGCCGTCGCGCATGGGCCTTATGGCGATTATATTGCCCGGCGTCCGGCCCAACATACGCTTGGCTTCTTCACCCACAGCAAGAACGTTGGATGTGCCGGCCTCTATGGCCACGACCGACGGCTCGCAAAGAACTATACCCTCGCCTTTCATGTAAACAAGGGTCGAAGCCGTACCCAGATCTATGCCCATATCGCTGGAGAACATCCCCAGAACATTATCGATCGTCTTTAACAGATATTGTCTGATCATAATTATTCTCTGTGTGTTGGTGGAGGGTTAATTATAGTGATCGTGAAAATACTAACAGATGTAACCCTCTTTGTCAATTATTTTTATACCGGATGTGCCCGTATATTTAAGTCGAACAGGATACCCGAAGACATATTTTTAGTACATACCAATAATTGCTGTTCCGCTTGTTTTCGTAGGGTTTTAGCCCGTGGGAAAGGAAAAGATGAATAGTAATGGACAAAGATAGCACGCATTGTGATTCTCCCGACAACCACAATGAGTTCAATTGAGCCGAGGCACGGCGCGCGAAGATAAAGACAAGCCTGACCGCCAAGGAGATACGGCCTCTTCTCTCTTCCCTCTTTGCCCCGCGCCCTTAGCCTCTAAGACTCTCGAGATCCGCGAGAAAATCCGGGTAAGATGTATCCACACATTCCGCGTTCCTTATAACGCATTCGCCATCCGAAAGAAGCGCGGCTATAGCCATGCTCATGGCGATGCGGTGGTCCCCGAAACTGTCAAGCTCTCCGGCCGAAAAATGTTCATGGGGACCGTCTATAACGAGCGCCCCTTCTTCTTCCATGATCTTAACGCCCATACGGGACAGATCATCGGCCATCGTCTTTATCCTATCGCTCTCTTTAACCTTGAGCTCGGAGATCCCCCGTATAACCGTTCTGCCTTCCGC
>CAYVIW010000070.1:0-10088 GCA_964451815.1 uncultured Planctomycetia bacterium
AGTAGAGGTTGTTGAGAGTGTGGGGAACCCGAAGGGTTATCCATCACTATCAACAACCTTCCTAACCACAAAAGTCAGCAAGAAATTTTACACTATCTGAGGGATGCTATGCAGGGAAGTCCCGGTATGCCCTCTCGGGGCACCGTGAAGCGAGCAAGCATGGTCCCGACATGTGATATCCAGGTGAGGGCGGGTTGCGAGCGGAACGTTGAGGTTGATTTCCTCGCTGGAGAAATCGACCGTCCCCGCTTGTCCTGAGCGAAAGCGAAGGGAGAGGGCATACCGGGACTTCCCTGAGCAACATCGACGAGGGAGACAATTATATTTTGGGGTTATCAACCATCTGGAGGAATTTATGTATGAGTTCGCGATGGGACGCGAAGGGGATATCCGGAAAAGATGCGGCCGGATAGAACCGGGCGTCAGCGGCATCATCTCCGGCGGTGACATCGTAAACGTCTACCAGATATTCTATGCCGATCATGAGAAGATGCCCGTACAGGGGACTTATGTGGGCGGTTACACCAACCTGTCTGCCGGGCCTGCCAACAAGACCGGTCTCTTCTTTAAGCTCACGGCTCCCGGCCTCTTCTGGACTTTCCTCAAGCTCAAGGAAACCACCAGGCAATGCCCACGCGCCCCGGGAAGGTTCAATACCCCTTTTCACAAAGAGGATCTCCCCCTTTTTATTCCTGACAAGACACGATATTACAGGAAGAGGGTTCCGGTAATTGATCCAACCACATTTCCCGCAGATCGATCTGTTCCGACCATCAACGCGCTTTTCAATAAGCTCGGCGGCGCAAATAGGGCAATATTTGAATTGCTGCATATTAAATAAAGCTTAGTCCTTTCGGAACACGGCACCCGTTGAAGCCGAAGTCACCTGCCGGGCATATCTGTAAAGGTAACCCTCTTTGACCTTATACTCCGGCTGTTCCCACTTCTCAAGGCGGGAACTTATCTCATTGTCGGTCACAAGAAGTTCAATGGACCTTGAGGGGATATCTATACGTATACTGTCGCCCTCCCGAACCACTGCTATAACCCCGCCCTCCTGAGCTTCCGGGGATATGTGTCCTATGGCCGCCCCGCGTGTACCTCCGGAGAAACGGCCGTCGGTAATAAGAGCCACATCCCTGTCGAGACCCACACCGGCTATAGCCGAGGTTGGCCCCAACATCTCTCTCATTCCGGGGCCGCCCTTGGGACCCTCGTAACGGATAACCACAATGTCACCTTTTTTTATCTTGCCGTCCAGTATGGCCTTCATCGCCTCTTCTTCCGAATCGAACACCCTGGCAGGTCCTTCGTGTTTAAGCATACTCTTATCTACCGCCGATTTTTTGACAACAGCCCCTCCCCTGGCGAGATTACCGAAAAGTATACTTAGTCCGCCGTCGGGTGAAAAGGGATCGTCCACGGGCCTTATGACTTCGACATCGCGGTTCTCTGCCCCTTTTATATTATCGCTCACTTTCATGCAGGTCACCGTCTTAATATCTGTTCTTAGAAGTTTTTTCTTGTCGAGTTCGACCATCACAGCGGGAATACCTCCCGCCCTGTCGAGGTCTTCCATATGCCACTTACCCGCGGGTGATATCCGGCAAAGGTTAGGTGTCTTCCGGCTTATTTTATTGAAGAGATCAAGATCCAGTTCAATTCCGGCCTCATTGGCTATTGCCGGGAGGTGAAGCACGGTATTGGTGGAACTGCCGAGGGCCATCTCCACGGTGATAGCGTTATCGAAGGCTTTTTTTGTGGCGATATCCCTGGGGCGTATATTCTTTTTTATCAGTTCCATAACTTTTATACCGGCAAGCTCGGCAAGCCTTTTCCTTTCGGCGGTTACAGCCATCTTAGTGCCGTTGCCGGGAAGAGAGAGTCCGAGAGCCTCACTGAGACAGTTCATAGAGTTTGCTGTGAACATCCCCGAACACGAACCCGCGCCGGGACAAGCCAGGTCTTCTAGATTTTTGAGCTCACTATCGGTCATCTTGTTTCTGGAATGGGCACCGACCCCCTCAAAAACCGAGATCAGGTCTACTGCCTCCTTGTTGCATCTACCGGCCATCATGGGTCCGCCGCTGAGATATATGGACGGGATGTTAACCCTGAGCATCGCCATCATCATGCCCGGAACTATTTTGTCGCAATCGGCTATGCACACCATCCCGTCGAAGGGATACGCAGTAGCCATAGTCTCGACTGAATCGGCGATGAGCTCCCGTGAAGGCAGAGAATATTTCATCCCGGCATGCCCCATGGCGATACCGTCACAAATGCCGATAGTATTGAATTCCACCGGGGTCCCCCCCGCCTGCCGTATGCCTTCTTTAACTTTCTCGGCAAGTTCCCTGAGATGAATGTGTCCCGGTATCAGCTCACTGAATGAATTCGCTACGCCAACAATGGGTTTAGTAAGCTCCGAATCGGTATATCCCATAGCCTTGAAAAGCGCCCTGTGAGGCGCTCTCTCGGCGCCCTTTTTCATCTGATCTGATCTCATTTTTCTCTCCTTTATCGCGTCCATACTTTGGTTCACAGCGTCATTTCATTTATACACTGTGCCCTTAAGCGTCTCTACGTATCTCTGGGCGGAAAAAGCCGCCGTAGCGCCGTCTCCCGCGGCCGTGACCACCTGATGAAGCACCTTGCTGCAACAGTCGCCACAAGCGAAAACACCCCGGGCCGAAGTATTCATGGCGCTGTCGACAATAACACAGCCGTTCCCGTCAAGATCAACAACATTCTTTATGAAGCCCGTGTTCGGGGTCCACCCCACAAAAACGAACACGCCGTCGCATTCGACCTCCGAGATCTCTTCTGTCTTGACGTTCTTCAGCGCTACTTTTTCCACTTTCTCTGCGCCATTTATCTCCTCCAGCACGGAATCCCATATAAAATCCATCTTATCATTGGCCATCGCTCTTTCCTGCAATATCTTTGTGGCCCTCAAGCGGTCTCTCCTGTGAACCAATGTCACCTTGGCGCAGAATTTTGTGAGGTACAAGGCCTCTTCCACCGCCGTATCTCCTCCGCCTACCACCAAAACTTCCTTGTCCTTGAAAAAAGCTCCGTCGCATGTGGCACAATACGAAACACCCTTTCCGGTGAGTTCCTTTTCGCCCGGAATTTCCAGTTTCTTCGCTCTGGCCCCCGAAGCTATTATTAAAGAGAGACCGCGGTAAGGACCGTTATCTGTCTCTGCCTCCCAGATATCGAGGCCGTTCTCTTTGACAGCTTTCACGCTTCTGACGGTCCCCTCAACGATCTTGAGCCCGAATCTCTGCGCCTGCTCTTTGAATCCAGTGATGAGATCGAACCCCGTGGTCTTTTCTACTCCGGGATAATTCTCGATCATATCAGTCATTGTGGCCTGGCCAATTACGGAATAACTCTCTATCATAACGGCGTCCATGCGCCCTCTGGAGGCGTAGATGCCGGCTGTAAGCCCAGCGGGGCCTCCTCCTATTATTACTACTTCGCGGACCCCTTCGGGAACATCTATTTTATTAGGCATCTTTACACTCTTCTCCCCGTTCCTAACAATTTATAATTGTATTATTTGACCAGCCTTGATGGGGATAAAATTCTCATAGTATTTCCCCTTGAAGATCCTTTTAGCTTTTTCGCCGCTACAATGCGCGGGCCCTACCTTTTTCACCTTGAGCTTCTTGAGGCTTGATATGACATCATCAATGTCTTCTCTTTTAAGCCCACCAAGGTGGAAGCCGCCAAAAGCCATATAGATGCTCTTGACGTTCATTTTTTTCTTTATAAGTTCCAAGATCTCGACTATCCCCGGATGCGCGCAGCCTGTTATCACCGAAACACCTTTTTCGCCTCTTATGACCAGCGACTGCTCTGTAATAGGTTCACCCTTATATTCGGAGGTGATCCCCCCGACCAGAAAAATGCCGTCGGCTATCTCCGTGGGGCTGGCGACATAAGCAAGTTTTCCCCCAAGTTCTTTAACTGCTGTTTTGAAATCTTCACTAAAAGCTCTCAAAGCATATACCTTGAGTCCTTTTTTTTTCCTCAATATTTCCCAGAGCCCCCCGGTATGGTCCCAGTGATCGTGAGATATCACTACCGCTTCTATGTCCTTTACAGACACCATAAGCCTGCTCATATTATCAAAAAGAGGATCGGCCGAATCGGCGGTATCAAAAAGCACCTTGCCTCCGACAAAACACGAAAATCCCCAGCCCGACACCAGGCCTCGTCTGGCTTTATTATCGTAAAGTATTTTAGCATACATATTTTCGTCCCCAGGATCCGGCTGTCAGTTTTTTATTCTGATATCTCTCTATTCCCTTTCCCCGAATATTTTTGTGCCGAGACGCACCATATTCGCGCCTTCTTCTATGGCAACCTTGTATGAATTGGTCATGCCCATAGAAAGATATCTCATTTCATATCGCCCGCTCTGTAATAATTTCATGTGCTCAAAGATCTTTTTTGTCTCAGAAAAATACGGCCTGGCTTCACCCGGGTCCCCCGAAAAAGGCCCCATGGTCATAAGCCCCATGACCTTTATATTTTCAAATTCAGATATACGCTTGATCAGTCCGGGAGTATCTTCAGGCAAAACCCCGAATTTCTGGCTTTCTCGGGCGCTGTTTATCTCGATAAGAACGGGCATTATTTTTCCGGCAGCCCGGCTTCTCTTGTCTATCTCTTCGGCCAGTTCCACAGAATCCACAGTCTCTATCAGGTCAAATATACTTACGGCCTTTTTGACCTTATTCTTCTGCAGATGACCAATAAAGTGCCATTTGACGCTTTCGCCCAGGACCTTTCGGGCAGCTTGCGCTTCCTGAACATAATTCTCCCCTATTATACTCACTCCCGCCTCTACCGCGGCCACTACCTCCATGGGTGTCCTGGTCTTTGCCGCAGCCACGAGCTCTACTCCCTCGGGCAGACCACCCAGAACATCCTTAACGTTCTTCCTTATATCCCCAATATCCATTGCATTAATACTTCGGGTTCAAAAAACTGTGCCTTAAGACAGGTCAGATTTAATTATATATCTTATGACAACTTTAGACAAGGAATTTGCCGGGATATCTCGCAAAAAAGAAGCTGACTTTTCTTTGAGATATTATCATGCTGTTCCGCTTATGGCGGGTGACTCCTAGTAGGGGCACAGAAAGCCAGAGCGGGCACGGATCCCGACCTCATTATATTTTTCAGTGGTGGGAGGGAGAGCGAGGGCTTTCGTTGAGTTAAAATTCCTCGTCGGGGGATTTTAATGTCCCCGAGAGGAGTCACCCGAAATAAGCGGGACTTGTGGGAAGATCCTGTGAAGAAAAGTCAGCAAGGCATCTTGCGCGATCATCTTTTGCCTATTTTCCCGGAATATGGATTTATCTCAGGAACATGTTAAGCAAAGCCCCCACTATAATAGCGGTCGTGACCATTAAAGCGGCCGACTTAGCCATATCTTTCGGACCCAACTCTTTAGCCATAACTATGAAAGTGGCCATACAGGGAAAATAAACGGCAAGTATGACACACGCTGTCACCAGCTGTTTGGTGGTAAGAGCCAGAGGCGCCAACATGCCGATAGCGACATCTTTGCGTAAGAACCCTACAAGAAGAGCAGATATCGTCTCTTTCGGAAGCCCCCATAAACCGCTCAGGACTGGACCTGTGAGCCTGGCCAGAACGTCAAAGATGCCCACCATGTAAAGTATGTTCACGATGAGCACACCGAAAAGCACATAGGGCACGGCTTCCTTAAGGAATGCGGAGACCCTCATCCATAATTTCTTTAATACAGCCATTGGCTGGGGCATCCTGTAAGGCGGTATCTCCCATAATATCTCCGGGCTTTTCCCTTTCATAAATTTGTTCATGATGAGCCCCTTGACTATGAGAAGAAAGAAAAGAATAGCGAAGATAAGCGCTACATAACGGCCTCCCCTCTGGCCTACCAGCCCCACTATCATCGCTATCTGCGCCATGCAAGGCACCGCTACGGCCATAAGCGTGGCGGCTATGAATTTCTCCCGCCTGTTCTCGAGCAGACGGAGCGCCATGGCGCCCGGAACATTACACCCCAGGCCCAGTATCATCGGTATTATGGCGTATCCATGCAGGCCCAGACGATGAAAAAGGTTGTCCACCTGGGTGGCAAGGCGGGGAAGATATCCGAGATCCTCAAGTATCCCCAGCATGAGATAGAAACTTATTATGTACGGCAGAACGGCCGCGAACGGCACATATATGCCCGTGGTGAGAATACCGAAAGAAACACCAAAGTCTATATTGCCATCCACCAGTTTGCCTATTAAAAGGTCATGAAAGAGCCCCGAACCGCCCAGCGCCGAGCTCACCCTTTCCATCAGAGGCAGCCATAAGTTGTCGAACAGCGGCTCAAAAACATTTTCGATGAGCCCCTCTCCTATGAAACGTATTACACTGAAAGAGGCATAAACCACAAGAGCCGCTATGGGCATACCCGTTGCCGGTCTTATGCTAATGTCTTCCAGCCTTTCAAGAAGGGTATGATGATGGTGGTGCAACACCTGGGCCACATCCAGTATCCTGCCTATCTCTTTCCACTTATCATCTTTTGTCATGGGCTCTAAATTCACCACATCGGCATCTGGCAGGCTTTCGACCAGGGCCTTTATCCCTTCGCCAGTTAATCCGCAGGTCGGAATAACCGGTACGCCGAGCTCTTTTGACAATCTGGCGACGTCTATCTCTATACCCTTGTGGTGGGTTTCATCCCACATATTAAGCGCTACCACCATCGGCTTGCCGCGTTCGGCGAGCTCAAGAGTAAGAAAGAGATTCCTTTCGAGGTTGGTGGCGTCCAGGACGTTGACTATAATATCCCCTTGCTCCATCATGTCGACTGCAACCTCGTCAGCCTTGCTTAGCGGATCCAGGCTATACACCCCCGGAACGTCGACTATCATACCTTCGGTATTGTCGGCGAGGTTAAGGTATCCCTGGCTGAACCCTACGGTCGTACCGGGATAGTTCGAAACGGTTACTTTGGCTCCTGTGAGACGGAAGAACACGGCGCTTTTCCCCACATTTGGGTTTCCCATAAGAAGTATTTTTTTCATGGAAGACATTATTTAACCTCCACCATTATCTTCCGGGCCATGCCGTGGCCTATTGCCACTTTTGCCTTGCCTATCAATACGGTAACCGGACCGCGCCAGAAATGCGCGCCGATCTTGGTTATCTTTTCCCCCGGCCTTATGCCCATGTACTCAAGACGTCTCCGCGCTTCTATACCTCCGAGTACCTCTTTTACCGTGCCGGACTGGTTTGTTTTTATTTCAGTAAGAAGTAATGTATCCATTGGCTATATCCTTTCGAGAACGTGCTCCAGGCCTTCCTTGAACAGGTTCTCTATATGTTGATCGTTAAGAGAAAAATATGATCTTCTTCCGTCTTTACGGCAGGTCACAAGATCGAGGTCTTTTAAAGCCCTCAATTGATGAGATATGGCAGAGTGACTCATGTTCAGTATGATTGATATTTCGTCCACACAAAGTTCGGCCCTGGACAAAGCAAATATGATCCTTGTCCGAGTGGGGTCGCTGAAAACACCGAACGTCCGGGAAAGCTTATCTATCACTTCCCGGGATTCCATGTTTTTTTTTATTTCCTCCATGATTCTTTCCCTTGCCATAGCTCCTCCTGTTTATCATATATGAACAGATGTTCATATTTTAGCACAAACAAGACGAAAGTCAAGAGTTCTTCCTATATATATAGGTGTAAAATATTCTAAAAAGGAGGGATCCATTTAAGCGGATCTGTAAGCCGGGTTCTGTTCTCCCGCTGAAAAAACCTCGGGAGTGGCGACCATCCATCTGGGATCCCCATTGCTGAGGGCCTCAAGCAACCCACCCGGGAGTTATAACGAAACTAGCTATCTCGTACCAGTCAGTCCGCACGTACCGGACGTTCCTGATTCCTCCCCTATTTGGTCTTGCTCCGCGTAGAGATTACCGCGTTTCACGTCCCCCCCGTTGTCTTGTCTCGCTGCGCTCGACAAAAACAGAACACGGAGGATACTTCGTCTCTGTGGCTCTGATCCTCACCTTACGGTGGACGGGAGTTACCCGCTACGCCGCTATATGGAGCCCGGACTTTCCTCCCCCGCCAGTTCTGCTCGCGCAAAACCATCTCGGGGACGACCGCCCGATCCGCTTTAATGGGTTATCAATGAGCTATAAAAGGGTTTTATGATCGAGCGCCTGGTTGACCAAAAGGTCCGCCTCAGCGTTCTCTTCCCTGGGAACTTCCTCTATCTCTATTTTATCAAAGCATTTCAACAGGGTCAAGGCGAGGTCGAAAAAGATACGAATGTTCTTGTCTTTTACCCGGTAAGAGCCTTTAAGTTGTCTGGCCACAAGCTGGCTGTCTACACGCAACTTGATCTGTGAAGCTTTCATACGAGACGCTTCATGCAATCCATATATAACCGCCAGATATTCCGCCACATTATTGGTAGTCTCGCCGATATAACGGGACACCTCCGCTATCCTTTCACCTTCAGCATTATAAAGCACAGCGCCTATACCCGCGGGCCCCGGATTTCCTCTCGACCCACCGTCAGTAGCTATTAATATGGTCCCGGGGTTCTTAGTCTTCGGCATAAAGTATCCTGCCGCAACTCTCGCAAAGTATAAGTTCCTTTTTGAGGTTGGCTTCATTCATTATCTGGGGCCTGAGCTGCATGTTGCATTCTCCGCAGAATTCACCTTTTACCACCGCGATCGCGGCTTTACCCCATTTATCAAGTATTCTTTGATACTGCGACAATATTTCAGGCGAGACCGATCCCGCCAGATCGGATCGTTTGGACTCGAGTCCGGTTAGCTGCGAACGCATTGCCTGCTCTTCCTGCCGGATAACCGTCTTTTCTTTCTCCACCGCCACGCCCTCTTCCTCAAACTTGCGTTTCTCCTCGGCAAAAGCCGCCTGTGCGGACTCTATCTGGTCAAAAAGACCGATTATGGCATCCTCTATAATAGAAACATCCGCCCTTATGCTGTTTATCTCCTGCTGGAGGGCCTGATATTCCTTATTGTTCTTTATCTGATATAAGTCTCCCTCGTGTTTCTTTATCTTTTCTTCCCTCTCCTGCATGTCAGTTTCTTTTTCGTTCTTAAGTACCTGCAGGCGCTTTAATTCCTGTTCTGCGGCGTTCATACCGCTTTTTTTTGTTTCAAGCGACGCGTCCATCTCGGCTAAACGTGCGGGGAAAGAATCAAGTTCGGACTTAAGCTCGAACATTTCCAGATCAACACCCTGAAGCTCTATGAGCTTTTTAAGTTCCCCTCTGACATCAATCGCTTCCGGCATATGTACCTTTCTCCAATCGTATCAATAAATTTTGCGTTCGCGATCTTATGGGGCCCTTCGTACGCTCCCCCCTGGTCGCGTCCTCAGGACCAAATTTCGCGTTCGCGAAATTTGGTGGGCGCAGGGGGACTCGAACCTCCGACCTCATGCATGTGAGGCATGCGCTCTAACCAGCTGAGCTATGCGCCCGTCTCAAAATATCATCGCACTGAAATTTAACCCGATTATAACAGAAAACCCCTCCGCTCACAAGGGGTTTAAGGTAAAAAGGCCGGCGGGATCGCCGGCCTTTAATATTAAATGGTGGGGGCACATGGACTCGAACCATGGACCTACTGATTATGAGTCAGTTGCTCTAACCAACTGAGCTATGCCCCCACCGCTAGTTCGCGTATTATATCATAAGTGGTTTTTTTTTCAACACCAAAATAGATCTTGCCGACCCCCGATATACCCAAAAAGAAAAGAGCCCGTCACAAAACGGGCCCTTTCTTTTACGAAAATATACGGTGCTCTTACTTCTTCTTTTTCTTCGCTACTTTTTTCTTGGCTACCTTTTTCTTAGCAACCTTTTTCTTAGCTACCTTCTTCTTTGCTACCTTTTTCTTAGGAGCTTTCTTCTTAGCGACCTTTTTCTTCGCAACCTTTTTCTTCGCTACCTTTTTCTTCGCTGCCTTTTTCTTTTTCACAACCATTGTTCCCCCCCTTTGTTAGTTAAAAAAATTCTTTTATATTTTTTT
>CAYVIW010000071.1:0-22903 GCA_964451815.1 uncultured Planctomycetia bacterium
ACTAATAGACTATGCGAAGGCCAATAAAAAAATTATCGGTCTTGTGACAGAGCATTTGTATGAAGTATGGGTTCCATTGCCGGTATGGGAAGAAATAGAAGATCTTTCAAATAAGGAAGGGAAGGATCTCGGATTAAATATTATTGAGCCAAGTTTGGCGCAGGCTTATGAAGCTGCTAATATGTATGGCGGGGGGGTTTCTGATGAAGACAATATGTGTTTTATTATGGCCCGGGATGAAAAAGCAATTTGTGCTACAAATGAAAAACCGTTGAGAAGAAAGTGTAAGGATAATGGTATTGATGTTTTGTGGGGACTTCAGATTATAATCCAGCTATGCGAGATTGGTAAGCTAAAAGCAGATAGCGCTGCAAAAACAGGGGAGAAAATAGCTAAGATGAATCCTCGAATAACGCAAAAGGTTCTGGATGACTTTATTGACAAGCTTGATAATATTTAGGTAGGCGATGAAAATGTGTTTTAAATATAGCGAATTATTGGATCCTCCGATAGTAAGAACTGTATGTAGTGATAGGACCCTGAAAAGAAAAGACAAAAAATGGCTATTCAGAGATAAATTCCCCCGTGTCCGCCCAAACGACCCGGACATAATGGTCAAAATAACCTATTAAATGCCAAGTTCGAGGCTCTCCCGGAGCGCCTATAACGATCAGCAAAGCCAGCAAATACACAAGAGGCCGAACGCCAGTAAAAATGATCTACACAGAAGACCACACCACCAAAATCTCCGCACTAAAACGCGAACACGAACTAAAACGCTGGAGCCGTGAGCAGAAACTCGCCCTGATCTCCAAATCCCACTACCCCCTATCTCTTTAGCTCCGGGTTATCTCCTCTCAAGGGAACATATCTTGTGGAGGCAGTAAAGGTGTTTGTATGATAAATTTGATTGATAATTGAACATGCTGTATATTAAGAAGTAGGAGAAAGTTCCCGCGCATAAATACAGCCCTCCGTTTGGGCTGGCACAAGGCCCGGGGGCGCACGATCGACAATATTTAATAACATTATCTTAAAGTACAGGAGGGCATCGGAGATGGATCTATTTGAAGCGATCGAACAAAGACATAGTGTGCGGGCCTACAGCGATAAAAAGGTCAAAACAGAGGACCTGGAAAAAATTATTGCCGCAGCCCGTTTGGCCCCTACAGCAAGGGGAGAACAGCCCTGGGAATTCATTATGGTAACTGAAAAAGAGAAATTAGAAAAAATAGGGGCTCTTGCCAAAAACGGTGAATTTATAAAGAAAGCCGCGGCCGGGGTCGTGGTCGTATCCAGGGACACCAAATACTATATCGAGGACGGATCAGCGGCAACCCAGAATATACTGCTTGCTTCGGCCGCTCTCGGTATCGGGTCTTGCTGGATCGCCGGGGATAAAAAACCTTACGCGCAGGATATTCTTGATCTGTTCGGGGTTCCGGCGGGATATAAACTGGTCAGTATGATCTCTCTTGGTTACCCCGAAGGCAAGACTGAACCTCATGCCAAAAAAGGGACCGAGCAGGTCATTCATTATGAACAATTCTGATATATTTTATCGTATGAAGGAAAGAACCGGAAAAGAACAGGACCTTGTGCGATAGCTATGAGATTTTATTCGCGGGAGAGGGCCATAAAACGGCAGCCGGATAACTATAAGCGGGCATGATGCGTTGCAAAGGAGACAATAACGTGAGTAAATACAGGGATTTTATACCCGAGTTCGATTCTTCCTCGTCTATGCTTTTCTCTCTGGGGAACTACCTTTATGGAAGGGACGAGGCCGTAGGCCTTCCCCCCAAGCTTCCCAGTCTTCTGGGAGACATAATCAACTTTTCACCTGTCGCGCTTAGAAAATCCGGATACAGGATCGGCGGAGTTAGTGAGGCGCTCGGTCTGGGCGTGCTGAAGAAGCTCAGGGACGAGGATATTTGCGGATGGATAGCCGATGCTTATCCCCGCAGGAAATATCCCGCCATCATGATAGGCTCTTCCAACGGGTCGCTGATACATTTGTGTTCCATGTTGGGGATCCCATGGATACCTCAGACCACATTGCTGGCGGTAAGACGTCTGATGGACCCGGATGAGATAGTCGGCGATCTGGAATGGGGAAAGAAAGCCGCCGCCAGGCTCAAAAAAAGCCTGCCCGGGTACAGGCTGCATCAGATGCACGACCCCATACAGGACAGGATAATGATAGCCAATATGGGCTATTTCCGGCTAAAGCGTCTCGCTCTCGGCGGATGCCTCAAAGATTATCTGAAGAAAACCCTTGTGCCGGGAGGCACTATCATACTATCGGACTGCCGTTTCCAATGGCCTGTACACAGGGTGGACGAGAAACATTATTTCCAGACAGGTGGACTTGGTAATGTGAGCGGGGAAGAGTACGCTCAAGGCAGCGAAAGGATAAAGAAGTTCCTGGAAAAGGAAGGGTCAAAGCACGAGAAATGGGAAGTGCCCTCGCCGCTGGAGGACTTGCCGGAAGGGGAGTGGGGATTCGACGAGGAGCTCGAGAAGGACATAAAGGATCTGGCCTTCAAAGAGACTTACAAGGTCCTCCGCATAAAGTACGACCACCCCAACGACCTGGCCCCGCTTGTAGCGGATATGACCAGAAAATGGTACAGAGCTAACGGAATTGACGACCAGAGATACCTGGTTGAATGTTTCGCGCTGATCGCTCCTCTTTTGGCGGCTAAGACGGGCTCCATACCTTACTGGATGGCGTTCAATACACAAAGTTCTTTCAAACCTCTACGTAAATATCTGAGGCGACTCGGTGGGGTTGAGGAGCTTTACGTCATGATAATGTCCAACGCCGTGAGGGGGCTCGGGTTCGTCACTATAGAGGAGTGGAAGAAGATGATGAAAGAGACCGCGCGCAAGGCCTCACTTATCGGTGTCGATCCTGAAAAGTACCCTTTTGATCTCGGTTCCTTCATAAAATATTATCAGGACCTGCGTGCTAAAATAAAGCCCAGATATTATACTCCTTATAAAATGTCCCTGCCTGATTTCACCGGAATGATCAGGAAAATGGGTCCGAAATACGATGTCGAGATGAAAAAAGTATATTTAAAAAGAGGTAAGAGTGGGAAGAACTAAGGACGGGTCCATGCCGGGGAAAAAAGTTTGGGCCGTGGTCCTTATGTCTCTCGTCCCGGGACTTTCTCTGCTTTACCTGGGCCGATGGAAAAGATCGATAGTGCTTTTTGTCATAGATGCGGGTATAGCGCTTGCCTTTTTTTTGTCGGGATCATACCTGATGAAGTTACTCGCGGTGAACATCTATTTTTTTACTTTCATCGCCCCGTGCATCGAAAGTTATCAGCTGGCCAGATACGGCAAGAATACTATCAGTTCTGATTCCAGGTGGTATGTGATAATATTGCTTCTTACCACCGGGTTTAACGCCTTGCCTCTTCTATGGGTCAGCCGAAGTTTCTCGAGAAAGGCGAAGATAGCGTGGACGATAGCGGTGCCGGTCCTGGCGGTTTTGTTCTTCGGGGCGCTCATATCTTACTGGGACACCGCGGAGAACCTGCTCAGAGAACTTCTGCACGCCCGGGGCTGATCGAGATCAGGAATAACCTTTCTTCTTTTCGCGTTCATATGATATTTGTTCTTCCTGTTCCATCTCTTCTCCATGTTTTTCGCTTTCACCTTTCGTACTATCGAAAGGATCATTGTGCCTCCTTTGTCTTTTTTAAGCGATAGTTTTGTATATTATTGCTCAAAAGAGTCTGGTATAATACTTTGAAAAGGAAGGATGGGTGTATGGCGGGAAAGACAAAAGGGCAGATAGAGGCCGAGCTTAGCGAAGCTATAATAAGATTCGAGAAAGAATATATGGGCAGGGGCCCTAAAGAGGCAAAAACATATCTTATAGATGATATGGTCTTTATCAGGCTTAAAGGAGTGCTCACGCCGGCCGAGGAGCAGCTCAGCAAAACCCCGGAAGGAGCTAACCTTATAAAGAGGACCAGAGTCCAGCTTTTAGAGGGCGCCAGGAAGCTTTTGCAAAATATTGTTTTTGATGTTCTTAAGACAGAGATCAAAAGTCTACATACGGATATCAGCACAAAAACAGGCGAAAGGGTTATTGTTTTTACGCTGGGAGAAATTGATAACAAAGAGAACAGCTAGCGGAGATCCCTTTCAGAAATACGGCTCAGTATATCCCCCCACAAATACTGAGCGCTTTATTGATCCCGCGGTGTCGAAAGAAAAAGCGGTTGACATTCCGATAGATATCTGATAATTTGGCTTTGCTAAAATATAAGGTAGATTAAACGGGGACCCTGCTAAAATGAGGTTGCCGGAGAATAGACCGACATTGATCGCGGATTTACCCGAGAAAGGGTAAGCGCGGTTTGTGTCGGTTTTTTTATGGCATAAGGAGTGAAAATGAAAGGATCTATTTGGAATGAATGGCGTGTCGATGAGCAGCTTAAGGAAATCTTGAATTGTTCTCCCCGCGTGACTATACCGGAAAGCAGAGAACAGATATTCGACATGGCTGTTGGCGGCAAGGATAAATTCGATGTTACATATGAGCTTGAGAACGGAAAGATGGTTAAAGAGGCATATGTGACAAAATGTAAGAATGGCCTGGCGATAAACTACTATGAAAAAGAAATGAGGAGAAGAGACCCGGAGTGCTTGTTCATAGGAGACTCTCAGGAAACAGATAAACCCCTTTTCAAGGATGTTTACGGGGAGGACTTTTCATCGTTGAGGGCAAAGACATTCGAGTGGTTGAAAAAACAGCCCTTGCTTGTAGCGGGAATTAATATCGGAGGCGGACGCACAAATTTGAAAGGCCTTATGATCGCGCCTGAGAACGCCGGTTTTTTTGTAGGGGGTATATGCGATCTTCAGGGAGTCGTGAGCATCGCGGAAGAACAGGACTTCAACCCGTATGCTGTTATATATCTGGCGCCGGTATTCCGGCGCACTTATTTTGACGGTAAGCAGGTCGTGGTTCACCACAGGCAAGAAGACAAGCATGAGATATTCTCTTATAACCTTTACCCCGGGCCGAGCGCCAAGAAAGGAGTCTACGGTATTCTTCTGCAGAAAGGCGAGCAGGAGGACTGGCTAACTTTGCATGCGTCGACCGTTCAGGCGGTGACGCCGTATGAAAATATAACGACATTTCTACATGAGGGGGCATCGGGAAGCGGAAAAAGCGAAATGCTGGAATATCCTCATAGGGAAGAGCAGGGCGATCTGCTTGTGGGGGAAAATATCTGTTCAAAAAGAAGGTTCGTTCTAAGTATCAACCAGTTTTGTGCCCTGAATCCGGTTACAGACGACATGGCTTTGGTCGAATCTTATAAAAGTTCTGAAAGCGGGAAACTGCGTGTTTCCGACGCCGAAAGCGCCTGGTTTTTGAGGGTTAACCACTTAAAGAGATACGGGACCGACCCCCATCTTGAGAACATTTGTATACATCCGTCAAAACCTCTGTTGTTCCTTAATATCAATGCCTCGGCAGGATCGACCGCTTTATTATGGGAACATATAGAGGACGAGCCCGGAAAGCCATGCCCCAACCCCAGGGTAATTTTGCCCAGGGATGCCGTGCCTCTGGCAGTTGACGCCGCCGCGGAGATCGATTTCAGAAGTTACGGCATACGGACCCCGGCATGCCATAAAGATAATCCCTCTTATGGGATCCTCGGCTTCTGTCATATCCTGCCGCCCGCGCTGGCATGGTTATGGAGACTTGTCGCTCCGAGGGGCCATGATAACCCGAGCATTACCGATACGGAGGGGATGACCAGTGAAGGGGTAGGATCTTACTGGCCTTTCGCGACCGGAAGATTTATTAATCACGCTAATCTTTTGCTGAAACATTTTACCGCTAAGTCGGATACAAGATATCTTCTTTTCCCGAACCAGTATGTAGGGGCCTGGAAGGTCGGGTTCATGCCGCAGTGGGTCTCGAGAGAATATTTTGCCCGCAGGGGCACGGCTAAATTCCGGCAGGAGCAGCTTAAACCTGCGAGGTGCAGTATTCTGGGATATACACCGGCCCGCCTGGTAGTCGAGGGGGTGCAGATACCGGATTATTTCTTTAACGTGCAGGATCAGTATGAGGTCGGCGATGAGGTCTATGACCGGGGCGCGGAGATGCTGAGAGAATTTTTCTCACAACAGCTTGAGAAATATCTTATACCCGAGCTTGATCCCTTAGGGGCTGAAATAATTAACTGCTTTATGGAAGGTGGTACGGTAGAGGATTATGCTTCAATAATTCCCATGCGGCTGTAGACAAGGAGGGGACAGGTGGATAAGAGCAGGAGAATGGTAGTAGTATCCGGGATAATGATAATGCTATGCCTTGGTGTAGCTTATTCATGGGGTGTGTTCCTTGTGCCTCTTGAAAATGATATGGGCTGGGGCAGGGCACAGATATCGCTGGCGGTGTCCATATTGCTTCTGGTGTTTTCCGCGTTCATGTCGATAGGAGGCATAAGTGAGCGTAAATTCGGACCGCGTATTACCGCGACTGTCGGAGGGCTGCTCGTCGGGTGCGGATGGATAGGGGCCTCTTTCTCAAAAACCCCTCAATGGATGTATCTCTTTTACGGGGTATTGGGGGGCATGGGGACAGGGCTGGCTTATATACCGTCGGTCTCATGCGGCATAAAATGGTTTCCCGAGAAAAAGGGCCTTGTTACCGGAGTTATAGTGTTCGGGTTCGGTTTCGGGGCGGCTTTTCTTTCTCCTGTAATAACATATCTCATAAATTTGATAGACTGGCGCGCGACAATGTTGTCGGCTGGAGCGGTCTTAGGCTTAGTGATAATATCGTTCGCTCAATTCTTAAAAGCACCTGTTTGCGGGTTTGGAAAGGAGAAAGGGGGGGTGAGCGTCGAAGATAACGATTTTGCGCCAAGAGACATGATAAGGACCGCGTCGTTCAAAACGATGTTCATCACCTATTTTATCGCTATGGTCGCCGGGATGATGACCATAGGGCATGTAGTGGCTTTTGCTCAGGGAAAAGGTTTTGACGCCCTTCAGGGTGCGCTCGCTCTGACCATTCTTTCGGTATTCAACGGTATAGGAAGGATCCTCGCCGGTCATATTTCCGATCTATGGGGAGGGAAAAGGACTCTTGTATTGCTTTTTGGCATGATCGGTTCTGGCATGTTCTTGTTTTACCATGCCTCCGGTCTGATCTTGTTTTATGTGGTTTCAGCTTTGATCGGTCTATGTTTTGGTGGATTTCTGGCCGTTTACCCTCCGCTTACTTCAGTGTATTTCGGGCGTGAGCACTTTGCCGTCAATTATGGACTTGTCTTTATAGGGTACGGTAGCGGATGTTTTCTGGGGCCACTGGCGGGCGGACTGATATATGATAATTTTAACAGCTACAGGATAGCGTTCTATTTTTCGGGGATGTTGGCGATCCTGGGAGGCATAATTGTCCGATATTTATTAAAAGAACCGATAAGATCGGCTGACTAAATAAAGAAGAGTTAATTGTAATATCAGGCCGGATAAAATTAAGTAATAATTTAGAACAGGGAGGTAGAGATGAAAAAGATAGCGGTGATAGTCGGTTCAAAAACCGACAAGGAACAGATCAGCAAAGCCCTTGAGATATTTGATGATTTCGGGGTGGAATATGACTTCAGGGTTTTGTCCGCGCATCGCGATCCGGAAGAGCTTCATGAATTTGTAGATGGTTTGAGCCCGGATAAATACGCGGCCGTGATCGCCGGCGCTGGTATGGCAGCGGCTCTTCCGGGATGTGTCGCCGCACAGACATTGCTTCCGGTTATCGGTGTCCCCATGAAAGGAGGGGCTTTGAACGGCGTCGATGCCTTGTATTCCATAGTGCAAATGCCGAAAGGCGTGCCGGTGGGCAGTATGGCTATCGGTTCAAGCGGCGCGGTAAACGCGGCATTATACGCGATCAGGATGATGGCCTTGACAGATGATGAGGCCAGAGAAAAACTCGCCAAGTACAAAGAATCGATAAAAACAAAATAATGGAGAAGCGGCGTGATATGAAAAAGGCTGTTTTTCTGGACAGGGATGGTACAATAAACGAGGACGTAGGGTATTTGTTCAAGAAGAAAGACCTCGACTTTATCCCCGGATCCATAGAAGCCCTTAAGATGCTGCAAAAGAACTATCATCTTTTTATAGTTACCAACCAGCCGGGAATAGGAGAAAATGTCTTTACCCTCAGTCAATACCGCCGGTTCAATGAATATTTTCAGGCTGTTCTCAGAGAAAATGGCATTTATGTGATGGACACATATTGCTGCCCCCACAGTAAAAGTGAAAAATGCGCTTGTTATAAGCCGGGAACATTCTTTATGGAGAAAGCCGGAGAAGAGCATGGCATTGACCTGGAAAATTCCTATGTTATCGGAGACCACCCGCATGATGTGGAAATGGGGCGCAGAATGGGCGCGAGAACTATATATCTTCTGACCGGACACGGCCATAAACATAAAACCGAGCTGTTGGTAAAACCGGACACTATCTGCGAAGACCTATATAAAGCGGCCATGTGGATCATGAACAAATAGGCCTCCGCCACGTTTCGCCCCACATCAAATGGGGTCAAGTCTTAATATTTTAGATTTCAGTTCAGAAAGACCTGACATTATGTTACAATACCAGGTATGGCAAGGCCTTTACGAATAGAATATCCCGGAGCATGGTATCATGTTATGAACCGGGGAAGAAGACGAGAAACGATTTTTCAATCTGACCCGGACTATAGATCATTTATGGAGGTTCTCGGGGAATGTGTGAGATTGTTCAAGATAGAAGTACATGCCTATTCCCTGATGACGAATCACTACCATTTGCTTATCCGTACACCAAAAGCCAATCTATCAAGAGCTATGAGGCATCTCAACGGTGTTTATACGCAGAAGATAAATAAGCGTTACAGATATGAAGGAAGCCTTTTCAGGGGCAGATATAAATCTATTGTAGTGGAAGAGGATACGTATTTTAAGGAATTGCTAAGATATATACACAGGAATCCTTTAAGGGCGAAAGTCGTGAGGAGAATAATCGACCATAAATGGACAAGCCACCGGAGCTATATGACCAGCGGGGAAGGTCCGAAGTGGTTGAGCAAAGATACAGCGTTAGGCAAATTCGGAAAATATGAGAAAAGCGCCAAACAAAAGATGGACGCGTTCGTGAAACAGGAAGTACCGAAAGATCTGGGAAATATACTGGAAAGGGTAAAATGGCCCGCGATGCTTGGGGATAAGGAATTTAAAGAAAAGATCAGGGGGTTGATCAGAGGAAAAGAGATAGAAGTTCGAGAAGTTCCCCAGTGCAAGGAAGCGGAAAGGGATATGTCAGCCGATGAAGTGGCGGCTATTTTAGTAGACAAGCTGGAGGGGTGGGACAAAAAGGTGTTTGGCATATCAAAAGAAAGAAGATTAGTCGAGAAGAGAAGACAATTTGCGTATATGTGCCGCGAATATTTCCATATACCGTGCAGGGATATATGCAAGACGTTAGGCGGTGTCACTTTTGCTTCTATATCGAACTATTATAGTCAATCCAGGCTGATGGCGGAAGAGAGCAAAGAATTCATAAATGAAATCGAGTTACTGGTATGGGTAGTAAGGAAAAACTTAAATATTAAGACTTGACCCCTTTTTGGGGGGGGGATTCGATGGACACCTGTAAGATCCTTAAAGAATACTGGGGCTACGATTCATTTTTGCCGTTCCAGGAAGAAAGCATCAAAGCTATTGCTGAGGGCAGAGACAGTTTGACCATACTGCCCACAGGTGGAGGGAAGTCGCTGTGTTATCAGCTCCCCGCTCTTATCGAAAAGGGCATGGCGGTCGTGGTCTCGCCGCTGATATCTCTTATGAAGGACCAGGTAGATAGCCTCAAAGAGATGGGGATATCTTCCGATGTCTGGAATTCGAGCCTCACTTTCGAGGAAAGAAGGGCCGTTGAATCGAGGATCAGGCGGGGGGAGATCAAGATCCTGTATCTGGCGCCGGAAGGGCTCAAGAACCCTTACACTAAAGAATTGCTGCACGCGGCCGATATTTCTTTTTTTGTTATAGACGAAGCGCATTGTGTGAGCCACTGGGGGCATGACTTCAGGCCGGCTTACAGGTCGACCCTCGCGTCATTAAAAGAGGAGTTCGCGGGATGCGGGATACATGCTTTTACAGCTACCGCGACAAAAGTTGTGCAGAGAGATATAGTAAAACAGCTGAATTTCAATGACCCGGTCCTGCTCGAAGGGTACATGGACAGACCCAATCTTACTTATCGGGTTAATTTACGCGAAGGGGATAATATCTCCGGCATCATTTCCATATTGAAGACCCACGAGGGTGCGCCCGGCATAATATACTGCAGAAAGATAGACGATGTTGAAAAGTATTCGGAAAAGCTCAAAGCGCGAGGGTTTGATAATTTGAGGTATCACTCAAAGCTCAGTGAAAAAGAGAGGCACGATAACCAGGCTTCTTTCAAGAATGAAAAGGTCAACCTTATGATCGCGACAATAGCCTTTGGCATGGGGATAGACAGGTCCAACATAAGGTTTATCGTACACACCAATATGCCCAAAAGCCTCGAGTCTTATTATCAGGAAGTGGGCCGGGCGGGCAGGGATAACCTGCCCTCTTCCTGTTATATGTTCTATTCCGCCAAAGATTACCGGGATCATATTTACTGGATAGAGCAGGACGCGGAGAGGGGGGAAATAAATAAGGCCAAGCTTAACGAGATATATAATTACTGCGCGGTCCCGGGATGCCGGCATAAGGCGCTGGTAGAGTATTTCGGGCAGGAATATAAACAGGACAAGTGCGGCGCCTGTGATTATTGTCTGGGGGAGGTCGATATAGTAGAAGACGCGGCGGGTATAGCTTTCGCGGTAATTGAATGTGTCGCGTCTGTCAGAAGGTTCGGAGGCGGCCATGTAGCCGATGTGCTTTACGGTAAGGAAACCGACAAAGTAAGGCGATGCGGCCATCAAAACCTGGAAGTGTTCGGTTCTTTGAATAGAGCCCCCTCGGTGAAAGCTATACGGAACATGATCGAGCAAATGGTGGGTCAGGGCATTCTGCAAAGGGAAGGCGAGTATCAGACATTGTCCGTCACTCACAAAGCCCGGGATATCCTGGACGGAAAAGCAGTCCCGGTTCTCGCAAAACCTCCGGTTATCCAACGGAGAAAAGAGATAATGCGCGGGAGAAAAGAAAGAATAAGGGAATTTTCTTCACATTACGACACAGACTTATTTGACGCGTTAAGACAAAAACGTTCAGAAATAGCCCAAAGCATAGGAAAACCCGCTTATGTTATATTTCATGACCGCTCGCTAATGGAGATGGCGTCCCGCAAACCTTTAACGGAAGAAGGCCTTTTATCTATAAGCGGTGTGGGAGAGGCGAAACTCAGGAAATACGGGGCTGTTTTTCTTGAGATCATCGCCGAAGCGGAGGAGAAAAGCCGCGGGGCCGGGACCGCGGAATAACCAGGGCCGGATAAACGGCGAGATATTTTTTCAAAAAAGCTTGACAGCGCAGCGGAATATGTTAGAATTAACTAACAATGTAGTGATAAACTAACAAAAAAAGGGATACCATGAGCGAGAAAGGCAAAAAAAAATTAAGTTCGCATATGGAAGATTATCTTGAGACCATTTATGTTCTAGATCAAAAAAACGAAGCGGTAAGGGTCAGGGATATAAGCGCTTTAATGGATGTTAAAAAATCCAGCGTAAATAATGCTGTCGGCGTGCTTTCAGAGAAGGGCTTTGTAAAACATGAGAAGTATGGATATGTTGTATTGACGGCCGAAGGGCGTCGGGTATCAACTGTCATAAAGAAAAGGCATGATCTTCTGGTAAGGTTTTTGGAGGAGATACTTGGGATAGACAGGAATGTCGCCGTGGAAGACGCGTGCAGGATAGAACATGTGATAAGTCCGGTTACAAATGAAAGATTAAGAAAATTCATAGAGTTCGTGGACACCTGCCCCACGGGAGAAAAACCGGAATGGCTGGAAACGCTGTATTACTATTTCAAAAAGGGGTCACGTCCGGAAAGATGCGGTAAAAGAACCCCCCGGAAATAAATTTTTTTATACAAAAAGTTAGACATGTCTAACAAAAAGCAACGGTCCTGAAATTGGAAATAACCAAAACAGTGCCTTTTTGGGGCCGGTAGATCTCAAGGTGCGGAGAGAGTGTAATTGGAGAAGTCGGGCAGGAGGAGAAGGACAGATGCGGTTCGAAAGTAGATCCAAGTGTTTTGCCGTTGGTATAATGGCGGCGATGTTGATGAATTGTGCCGCTTTCGGCGATGGCGGAGATCTTAACTCGGAAATGTTGCGGGAAATGAGTGAGATGAGAGAGCTTATTAAGGTCCAGGGAGAAAAAATAGAACAGCTGGAGGGTCAGCTTGAGCGAAATGCGCAAGAGATCGCCGCAAGCCGGGAGAGAACCGAGAAGAAAATAAAGGACCTGGAAACCAAAGATGTGTCAAAGCATTTAAAAAGAGAATTGGCGCTACTTAAGCAACTTCCCGGAGGCCTTGAAATAGGCGCCGGAGCGACATTCGTGGGGCAGGGCGCGACGAACGCGAATAATACCGATGCCGCAGACGGCAGAAAGTCAAGTTTTGACGGATCGTATTCCGCGGATATAGAGATCGCCGGGGAATTCGGTGATCATGGCATGGCCTTTGTTCTTTTAGAAGCGGGGCAGGGGGATGGAGTAGAAAGTGAGCTTACTGTTTTCAGTAATGTTAACCGTGATGCCGGAGATTCCGGAGCGAAGGTAGAGGCCACGGAGTTTTGGTATGAACATTATCTTTTCAACGAATAGCTCACAATTACGGGCGGAAAGATAGATGCCACAAACTACATAGATGCTAATGAGTTTGCCAATGATGAAACAACGCAGTTTCTGGGGCATATGTTCCGGAATTCGGCGGTTGCAGGCTGGCCGGATGACAACGCCTTCGGGATAAGAGCGTATCTTGCCCCGGAATTCATTGACTTTGTTGATCTGGAAGCTGTCTATATGGATGAAGCCGGCGACTGGGAAGGTCTTTTTGACAACCCGTTCCTGGCGGCGGGGCTGAACTTTATGCCGGCCAAAGCCTTCGGTTACGATGAAGAAATTTGGGGCGGCAACTACAGGGCGTTCTTCTGGTACAACGGAGCCTCTCATTCCAAAGTAAAGGATCCTGATGTTCTGAAGAGAGGAAGCGCAGGATTCGGTTTCAGCGCTGACCAGAAAATAACAGATGTTTACGGTGTTTTCGGGCGGTTCAACTGGGCGGATCCCGAAAGGAACGATCTGGCGTATGATTGGTCTTTCGGCGCGCGGATGACAGGGAGATACTGGAATAGAGAGGATGACGTTGTTGCCATAGCTATCGGCCAGATTATCCCGGGTAAAGACTACAAGGATATAAACGAGCATCACAAGGCTGAAACACATATGGAGACGTATTATTCTTTTAAAGTTAATGACAATCTGACGATCTCTCCGGATCTGCAAATGATATGGGATCCCAATGGAGGCGGGGTGGATCTGGGTAAAGACAGCGAAATGATATTTATATACGGGGTAAGATGCCAGGTGAATTTCTAATGGGTCTTCCCCGCCCGTAATCGCGGTATTTTTCTTGCGGTAGCATGTGGGGCGGTGTAGAATGAAGCCGTATGCGATATATGCTGCCTTTAGTGAAAATAAGCCTGAGCATTCAGGTTACGATACTTTTCATTACAGTCTTCGCGTCAATAGACGCGCGGGCTGCCGAAAGACCGCATTTTTCCGAAATGCTTTCTCCCCTGAGATCATGGTTCTCTCAGAAAACGGCTACCGGCCAGTGGCTCGGGTTCCGGGACCGTAAAGCGGGCGTGTCGCTCGCGGCGTCGCTGGTGGCCAGCGTTTTCTGTTTTGTGGCCCTAGCGGGAGAGAGCCGCGCGTATCTTGCCGCCGCTATGATCATTATGTTAGGTGTTTTTATCTTTTATGTAGGCAAGACCCGCGATCAGGCCAAAAGCGGGGCGTAACAAACAACAAAACACATGGCTCTTTTAGAAGGAGAGAAGTTTATGAACAGGATCATTTTGACGCTATCGGTCTTTTTACTGTGTCTTAGCGCGGAGGCGCCGGCTGAGAATATTCCCGGCAAGGCCTCCGAAGAAGTCACGGCTGATGCCGGGAGTCCGGATCAAACAGACACCGCTCGCGAAGAAAGGCAGAAAAGAAGAGCCCAGCGCGCCCGCCAGAGAAAAGAGTATCATCAAAAAATGAAGCAGTTCAGGTGGGGGCAGACCGAAGGCGCGGAGGATCAGTAGGGGGTATTATAGTGTTATTTTTTCCGTGTCCGCGTTCTTTCCTATCACGATAAGGGCGCAGTCCGCCGCTATTTTGAAGTCGGCTTTCGGGATGAGGTAGAACTCACCCAGAAGCACGTTCTTTATCGCTATTACCTCAAGGCTGTACTTGTTCCGTATATCCAGCTCACCCAGGGTCTTGCCCACAAGAGCATCGGGAATGGCCACTTCCACTATGCTGTGATCTTCGGCCAGAGGTATATTCTCTACGAGGTTTTTTGTGGTAAGTTTCATCGCTATACCTTCGGCGGCGTTCTTCTCGGGCAGTATGGTATCTGTGGCGCCGACCAGGCGCAATATCTTTTCATGGCTGCCGCTCACGGCTTTTGCCACTATGTTGTCCACGCCAAGTTCTTTCAGGTGGAGTACGGTCAGTACGCTGGAGGGAATATTCTCCCCCATGCTGACTATGGCCGCGTCGACCGTGCTGTCCACGAATTTATCTAGTTTTTTCCCGTTCGAGATATCGACAGCCACGGCTTTTTTGACCGTGTCCCTGATATTCTGTACTCTGCTCTCGCTGCTGTCTATGACCAGCACTTCATGCTGTCTCTTTGAGAGGGCAAGGGCAAGGTTATATCCGAAATTATCCAGTCCTATTATCGCGAATCTTCCCATATACAGATAGTATACTCAACCGGTCGTTGTTCAGCAAGCGATAAAGGATGAGGTAAATAGCGCGGATTATTTTTGGCGATCATCTCTTGACAAGCTGCCGGGAGTGGGGTAAAATTGATAATGGGAACCATTTTCAATAAGGAAGGAGAGGTCATGAGGGGCAGACACAAAATGATGGGTCCGAATTGGCGACGAAGATTCAAAGGGCATGGATACCGGATAACTGTTCCCAGAAGCTTGATAATAGATGTTCTGTATAAGACAAACAAGCATCTCAGCGCCGAGGATATATATATGGAGGTGCATAAATTGTGTCCCCAAGTGGGGCTCACAACTGTTTACAGGACACTGGAATTGCTTACGGAGATGGGAGTGATCTTTAAATTCGATTTTGGGGATAAAAGAGCCCGGTACGAATTAGTGGAAGATCCGAAGCTCGCGCATCATCATCACCTGGTCTGCACCCAGTGCAAAAGGGTAATAAATTATTCCGAATTTCTGGATGAAGAGCTGGAGTTCTTGAAGAGAGCGGAAAAAGGCCTGGCGAAGAAATACAATTTTGATATTAAGAACCATGTTATCCAGTTCTACGGAATTTGTGATAAATGCTCTAAAGGGTAAAATTTTTTGCTCATAAAATGAAAATGATTTTTGAAAAGAAAAAAGGAGGTGTGTCATGCCAGGTGGAGACAGGACAGGTCCGATGGGCTTGGGTCCAAGAACAGGGCGAGGCGCCGGATATTGCGCCGGGTACGCCGGCCCCGGCTATATGAGTACGGGGCCGGGCAGAGCTTTCGGCGCGTACGGCATGGGCTGGTCCGGTTATGGAAGAGGGCGCGGAGGCGGACGCATGTGGCGGAACCGGTATTATGCCGCGGGCGTTCCGGTCGGGCAGAGAGCTTATTATGCCCAGCCGTATCCTTATGCCCCCGAAGCTACAGCTGAAGAGGAAAAGGAGATGTTAAGAGGCGAAGCCGAAGCTCTTAAGCGTGAACTCGGGGATATACAGGACCGTATAAGTGTCCTGGAAAGATCCCAGGACCAGGAAGAGAACAAATAAGGAGATAAGGGGGGTAAATTTCACACCCCCCGAGTCTTACTAAAAGTGGAGGAAAAAATGCGAATAGCGATTTCCACGGATGCCGGAAGTGTATCCGCTCATTTTGGACGTTGTCCGGCTTTTACCATTGTAGATATAGAGGATGGTAAAGTTCTGGACAAGCAGGAAATAAGCAATCCGGGGCATCATCCCGGTTTTTTGCCGCCATTCCTGCATGAGAAAGGAGTTAACTGCATTATTGCCGGAGGTATGGGGCAGAACGCTGTCCATCTATTTGCCGGGCAGAACATCGAGACATTGGTAGGGATCACCGGAACTATAGATGAAGTCATAAAAAAGATCATTGACGGGAAACTTGAAGGCGGCGAAAGCTTATGTAAACCCGGCGGCGGTAAAGGATACGGCCTTGATAAGACCGAATGCGACCATTCGGAGACCGAAGAAGAACAGGAAAAAGGAGGCGAATAAAATGAAGATATGCGTTACTTCACAAGGTGATGATCTGGGTGCCCAGGTGGACCCACGGTTCGGAAGGTGTCCGTATTTCATTATCGTTGAAACAGAGACATCGGGCTTTGAGGCGGTCCAGAATCCGAATGTGACCGGGACCGGGGGTGTGGGGGTCCAGTCGGGACAATTCATGGCCGAAAAACAGGTTAAAGCCGTTCTGACGGGAAATGTCGGACCCAACGCGTTAAGGACATTGCAGGCGGCCGGAATAGACATAATTACCGGCATATCCGGCACGGTCAAAGAAGCGGTCGAAAAGTACAAAAGCGGTGGATTAAAGCCCACACAAGATCCCAGTGTTGATTCGAAGTTCGGGATGGGTTGATCCCGGGGAAGAATAAAACCATATTTTAATAAGGAGGTGTTACCATGCCAGGCGGAAACGGAACAGGTCCTTTCGGAGGAGCGGGAAGAGGAATGGGAAGAGCGGGCGGAAGGGGTAGAATGGGCGGCAACCTTCCGGGATCAGGCCCGGGAGGAAAGTGTCTATGCCCCGAATGTAAAGTGAGCGTGCCTCACCAGGCGGGAGTGCCTTGTTATCAAGTAAAATGCCCTAAATGCGGCGCGGCGATGATCAAGGAATAAATAGAACCTCCCGAACTTTTATTTTTTAAAAGACGAGGATATGTAAGACTGTACCCCCGGGGTCAGGTATGTAATGTTACTTCGGAAAGGGCCAATTTTTTAAAGGAGATCTGATATGGAAGAGAAGACAGATATTTTGATAATCGGAGCGGGGCCCGCGGGGATGGTATGTGCTGTTACGGCGCGTAAGTATTACCCCGGTAAAAGAATAACCGTGATAAAGAACATGAAAAATGGAGTTATTCCATGCGGGATACCTTATATGTTCGCCAGCTTGAAAAGCCCTGACGAGAACAAGACAGGCACAAGCGCTTTGGAGGAGAAAGGTGTAAAAGTCATCACAGACCAGGCTGAAAAGATAGACAGAGACAAAAAAACAGTGGAGACCAAGACCGGAAATACTTTAAATTATGAGAAGCTGATATTGGCGACAGGATCTTCTCCGATCATGCCCCCTATACCCGGTATTGATAAGCAGGGGGTCTACCCGATACACAAAGATATGGAGTATCTTAAAAGGTCTATTGATGAGATCAAAAAAGCGAAAAATGTACTGATAGTAGGAGGAGGGTTTATCGGGGTGGAGTTCGCCGATGAACTTTCCCGTATCCAAGGGCCGAATGTCCATCTTGTCGAGATGCTGCCAAATATATTGGCAAATTCTTTCGATGAGGAATTCTCCAGTCTGGCAAAAGATAAACTTGCCGCGAAAGGGGTAAATATACTTACGGATGTTCGTGTTGAAGAATTCACCGGAGACAAGAAAGTGGAAGCTACGCGATTGTCAAACGGCGATAAAATGCCTGTCGACGCTGTTATTCTTGGCATAGGAGCGCTTCCCAACACTAAATTAGCTGTCGATGCCGGATTGGATACCGGCAAAGGCAAATCTATATGGGTTGACGAATATATGAGATCTTCGGATCCTGATATTTTTGCTGTCGGGGACTGCGCCGGCAAAAGGGATTTTTATACCAGGAGGAACACACCGGTAATGCTGGCTTCGACCGCGACGGCGGAAGCCAGGATCGCCGGGGCCAATCTTTATCAGCTCAAGGTCGTTCGAGAAAATAAGGGAACGATAGCCATATATTCTACATATGTTGACGGGTTGGTCCTCGGCTCGGCAGGGCTGACCGAATTTTCGGCAAAAAAAGAAGGGTTTGAGATCGTCACAGGCCGCGCCGAGATGGCGGATAAACATCCGGCCACAATGCCGGAAGCGCGAAAAATAAAAGTTAAACTGATCTTTTCAAAACAATCCGGCATCATAATGGGCGGGCAGGTCGCCGGCGGCATGTCGGCAGGCGAGATCATCAATATAATCGGCATGGCTATCCAGAAAAGGGTCTCGCTTTCAGAGCTGGAAACATTCCAGATGGCCACACATCCTTGTTTAACAAGCGCCCCGACGATGTACCCTCTGGTGCAGGCTGCCCAGAACGTAAAATATGCCTGAAAAAAGATCTTATGAGGTGGTCCACGCAATGGATATAAAGGTGATATTCGATCAGTTGGAGAAAGATAAAGATGTTTATGATGATCTGCACCTTTTGAGGTTTTATTCCTCTTTTGTCACCGTGTCCGCGGGAAAAGTGATCAGGGTCACAAAGCCATATATGAGATATTGTCCGCTTGCGGGGTCTTTGTACGGGAAAATGATGAGACCGCAAAAAACATATGTGCAAGTATCGGAAAATACAATAAAAGAGATACTGGAAAACAAAATAGCACGATTTGGTCTTTTTTCCGGGAACAGGGAACTTTTCAGTAATAGTATAGCGGTGCCGTATGGAGCGTCGGAGATACTGATGTACGCTATGCGCAAGGAGATCATTGACGCGGCAGTGATAGTTTGTGACGGCTCCGGAACTGTGATCGTGAATGACCCTGATGTTGTTCAGGGGATAGGCGCCCGAATGAACGGTCTTTTTTATACCTCACCTATCGGGGGCGTTCAAACCAGGCTTAGAGGCGCCGGATGCGTGGTACCCTTTTCCGATGCCGCGATAGACCAGGTAAAAGGGGTAGAGAAAGCGGCGGAACTTGGATACAAGAAAATAGCGGTAACAATTAACGCGCTTATGGATGAGAGGTTGGAGAAAATAGGAGAAATAGAGAAGAAATACGACGCTGAAGTAACCGTATTAACTATATGTACTACGGGGGCTACAGAAGAAAATATCCGAAAAATAGAAGAATATTCGGACATTGTATGGAGCTGCGCGTCAAAAGAGGCGCGGGAAATAACGGGTAAAAGGGCGATATTACAGCTTTCAAAAAAGATACCCGTTTTTGTTCTGACGGCAAAAGGTCTGGTCCTGGCCGGCGGATATTCGTCCGAGAGCTCTTATATACGGAACTTAGATCCCCGGAAACAATATATAGCCGACAGCGCGAAAAAAGGAAAAGAAATAGGGATGGGGGATTTCAAGGCATATTTGCGTGAAGAGCATCTGCCTTTGAGGAGTAAGGGGGAGCCGCGGCTTTTTGATGCCGGGAAAGTGGTTGAGGTATAGTCGATATGAAGTATATGCCGGAACTGACAGAGCAACAAATACGGGAGAACCACAAGCTTTTTGATGAAAGGCTCAAGCTTTATAAAGCAAAAGGTCTGGATTTCCTCAGGAGCAGAGAAGTCGTGCTTAAAAGAGCGGGCTCGTTACAGGGAGGGATCTTAGATGTCGGGTCCGGTAACGGGGTGATGGCGCTTTCTCTGGCGAAAGCGGGATATGGGCTTACTTCCATAGACAGAGACGAGGAGATGCTCGATAAAACCGCGTTAAATCTTGTTTATGCCAACTTGTTGCACAAGGCGGAGCTTCATCTCATGGACGCCTGTTCTCTTGATTTCGCGGAAAACAGTTTCAACAATATCTTTATGGTCGAGGCATTGCACCATATGGATGATATCGAGAGCGTTTTTTCAGAGCTTGACCGGGTATTATTTTTCGGGGGTAAGTTCGTGCTGGCGGATTTCAACGAAAAAGGAATGGAGATAGTTAAGCTTGTTCATGCCAGCGAAGGGCGTAAACACGAAAGGTCGTTCATAGGGGTGGATGAGGCGGAAAACTGGCTCGGACGCAACGGGTACAAGACAAAAAGATACGAAGATGAATGCCATTGGATATTAATAGCCGATAAGAAATAAAACAGAGCTGATCCTTAAAGCCTGAGAACATATCGTCGGATCGGGCAATTTATGAAGGCCGGGAAAATATGAGAGATACGACAGGGTTAATAGCGTTCGGACCGGTCCCATCGCGCCGCCTGGGGCATAGCCTGGGGATAAATAATATTCCGCCGAAGAGCTGCACATATTCCTGCGTTTACTGTCAGGTGGGCCGGACACGGGATATGGCCACAGAAAGAAGAAAGTTTTACGCGGTCGATGATATCCTGCGTGAAGTGGGAGGGAAAATATCCAAAGCCGGGGATAAAGGAGAAACCATAGATTATCTTACTTTTGTCCCGGACGGAGAGCCTGCCCTGGATATCGATCTGGGAAGGGCGATAGCGGCGTTGAAACCGTTCGGCATCAAGATAGCGGTCATAACGAACGCTTCTTTGATGTCGGAGAAGTCTGTCAGAGATGATCTATGCCTGGCGGATTGGGTATCCGTGAAGGTCGACGCTGTCAGAGAAGATATATGGCGTAAGGTCAACCGTCCTCATGGGGCTTTAAAACTTGATACCATATTGAAAGGAATATCGGTATTCTCAGATGCTTTCCGGGGTGTTCTCGCGACGGAAACTATGTTAGTCCGGGATCTTAACGATAAAGAGGACGCGATAAAAGAAACGGCGGATTTTATACGCGGAATAAGACCCTCTAAAAGTTATATTTCGATACCCACACGCCCTCCGGCTGAAAAGGAAGTAGAAGTCCCCGCCGGAAATGTTATCAACAGGGCATATCAGATCTTTGACGCAAAAGGCATAGATACCGAATATCTTATAGGATACGAGGGAAACGATTTTGCTTATACCGGGGACGCAAGGCAGGACCTTTTAAGTATACTGTCGGTACACCCGATGAAAGAAGAAGCGGTAAAAAAATTCCTGACCAGATCCGGCAAGGGGTGGAGCCTGGCGGAGGATATGATAAGAAAAGGCGAATTACGAAAAGAACGATACAGGCACCAGAATTTTTACATGAGAGAAATATGAGGGCTTTTAAAACGATCGGAGGGAAAGATGAATATAGCGATATCCAGCGGTAAGGGAGGCACGGGCAAGACATTTATATCCACCAACATCGCCTGTGTTCTGGCTATGAAGGGGGAAAAAGTAAGATATCTTGATTGTGATGTGGAGGAGCCGAACGGGCATCTTTTTTTAAAGCCTGAAATCCACAAGGAAGAGGACGTAACGCTTATAGCGCCTTCCGGGGTCGATGAGGAAAAATGCATAAAATGCGGCAAATGCGCGAAAGCCTGTAATTACAACGCTATCGCCATGGTGAACAATAAAGTCCTGTTCTTTAATGAGCTATGCCATGTATGCGGTGGGTGTAAAATAGTGTGTCCTGTGGACGCCATTATCGAAAAAGAGCGGAAGATAGGGGTTATAAGGCATGGGAAAAGCCCCTTGGGATCGACAGGGCCTGGGGGCGCGATCGATTTCCATTATGCTTTGCTTGAGACAGCGGAAGGGGGGATGTCCCCCCGGCTGGTGAAAAAAGTAAAAGAATACGCGCGGGAAGGGATCAATATACTTGATTCTTCTCCGGGAACGGCTTGTCCGGTAGTGGAAACAGTAAAGGAAGCGGACCTGTGTGTTCTGGTCACGGATCCTACGCCTTTCGGAATAAACGATCTCAAACTGGCGGTCGATATGGCGAGGGATATAGGCCAGGAGCCTGTAATTGTGGTTAACCGCGCTGAGTATTATGACGATGAATTAAAAAGATACTGCCATGACGCGGAGCTGGAAATAATAGGGGAAATACCCGATGACCGCAAAATAGCGGAGGCTTATTCTGTAGGGGATATTGTAGTCGAGAAACTTCCCCAGTACAGGGAACTCTTTGAAAAGATAGCTCTAAGGATAATAGAGCTGGCGGGAAAGGAAAGGCCTGTTAAGAAAGTCGAAAAGACAAAAACACTTCCCGCGAAAGGCGTGAAAAAGACGGAAAAATCCGAGCAATACAGAACACCCGCCGGAGCGGGTAAGCCCAAAGAGCTTGTAGTTATAAGCGGTAAAGGAGGGACGGGAAAAACGTCTATTGTGGCATGTTTCGCGGCTTTGGCAGATAATGCCGGGATATCGGACTGCGATGTCGACGCGGCCGATCTCTTTCTTATTTTAAGCCCCCGTATCCGGGAACGGGGAGATTTTTCGGGAGGGGTAAAAGTTGAGATAGATCAGGACAAATGCACCGGATGCGGCAAGTGCGCAGAAGTATGCCGGTTTTCGGCGATCAGGAAAGGACCGGACGGAGAGAGAACGCGTTTTGTCGTTGATCCAGTAGCCTGTGAAGGCTGCGGCGTGTGTTACCTTGTGTGCGAAGCCGGCGCCATAAAGATGGAGGACGCGGTCAACGGGGAGTGGTTTATTTCCGATACTCGTTTCGGCCCGATGAGTCACGCTAAGCTGGGTGTCGCGGAGGAGAACTCGGGGAGGCTTGTAACCCTGGTGAGGAATAAGGCGGTTTCACTGGCGCATGAATTCAAGAAGGACAAAGAACTGATCGACGGCTCTCCCGGGACGGGCTGTCCGGTAATAGCTTCTCTG
>CAYVIW010000072.1:0-6016 GCA_964451815.1 uncultured Planctomycetia bacterium
CACATGGAAATACATTTCCCGTGTTCTTTCTCAAAAACATTTCCGGAGAGTGTGAGGATCCTGCGGAGAGTCCCTTGAGGGTCTCTCCTTGTTTTCTCCCCCTCTCCGCCATTTTTGGTTTCACCAAAAATGGGGATCTATTCTCGATCTATGGGAACCTGTTCTTCTCGAATAGATCTAATGTTTTTTCGTCAGAACACATGGAAATACATTTCCCGTGTTCTTTCTCAAAAACATTTCCGGAGAGTGTGAGGATCCTGCGGGGAGATCCTGCGGATCTCTCCTTGTTTTCTCCCCCTTTCCGCCATTTTTTGGTTGACCCCAGACAGAAATGAAGACAGTAATTTATTATTTTTCAGGTACGGGAAATTCTCTCACAATAGCCAGGGATATAGCGAGAGAGCTGGGAGACGCTGAAGTTGTTTCAATAGCTTCTCTTGAAGGCGAAAAGAGAATATCGACCGATGCGGACGCGGTGGGTATAGTCTACCCGGTTTACGCGTTTGGCGTCCCCCTCATAGTTCAAAGGTTCATAAAAAGGCTTGATCTGGCGAAAGATCGGTATGTCTTCACTGTGGCCAACTACGCGATGATGCAGGGCGCGGCTATAACCAGGGCCCACAGGCTTCTTAAGAAAAGAGGTATAACGCCAAAGTCCGGGTTCGGCGTTTTAATGCCCAATAATTATCTGCCCTTCGGCGACGCCGGTTCGGAAGAAAAGCAGAAAGCTGTTTTCAAAAAAGAAAAAGAAAAAGCTAAAAGGATAGCCGGAGCGGTCAGAAAAAAGAAAATGGAAGCGCCTGAAACAGGCTTTTTCCTGGCAAGATGGCTTATCGGCGAACCCATTTGCTTTATTAGCGCTGCCATGATGCCGAACGAGGATAAAAACTTCTATGTGAACGATAAATGTAATGGCTGCGGCATATGCCAGAAGATCTGTCCCGTGAATAATATTGAGATCAAGAGTTCTTCTCCTTTTTGGAAACATCATTGTGAGCTTTGTATGGCCTGCCTTAACTGGTGCCCTCAGGAAGCTATTGAGTTCGGCAAAAAGACATGCGGTAAAAAGCGCTACCATCACCCCTCGGTCATGATAAATGACTTCGGGGTCATGGGTTGACCCCATTGTTCCTGTGGTATAATATAGAAAAGACAGAACAAAACAATATGAACAATGCCGGGCTTTCTGCCCGACATCTGTAACGGCAGGTCTTTATGTGGACAAAATGGTTCCCTTGGCGATCGATAATAAAAATTTTAGCCAGAAGACACGGGTTTATCGATCCGATAAATCTGCTCGCGGCAATAAACCGTATAGCCCAGCCATCCGAAGTCGCCGCCCCGGTAGAGTTATTGCGCCTGGCCGTGGTCCTTCATGCCAGAGGCCTCATAAACAGCCAGATAATACAGAACAATCTTGACTGGGTATGGCCTTACTGGGTAGAACAGCAGTTCGATCCCCGCAAAACTTCATTTATACCGAGAGCTTTCTCGCTTACTCACATAAACCTTTCGCACAGGAACTGGACCGCGGTAGGGGTCCCGGGAGTAGAGGCTATGCCTATAGTCGATCCCAGGGGGCTCGTAACGCCTTTATATGACGGCTGGTCGATCGATGGGTGGCTGCTGACCGAAAATGGCGGAGCTTTGATCCCTTCCAGAGCAACGGCAGTTCGGCAGAGCCTTGAGATGCTTGAGAATCTTTCGGTCATGACCGATGTTTCCGACGCCAGTAACTATCTTACTTCACGCGTAGAGGTAGAGATGAGAGAACAGCTCCCCGTATGCAAGATAATATTAACCGGGAACACCCGGCAGCGGGGACGTCTGGTCGTTTCTCTCAGGCCGTTCAACCCCGAGGGCGTGAGTTTTATCCACAGCATCGAAAAAACATCCTATGGGTGGCTTGTTAACGGAAAAGATCGTGTATGTTTCAAGGATGTCGCGAGCAAGCACATTCTCTCCGATTATAGAAAAGGGGACGTTTTCAACAGGCTTTCCGAAAGTTCAAGCGCAAAAAAAATTAAATGCGATGTAGGCCTTTGCTCGGCGGCTCTCATTTTGGATATTGACGAACCGGGAACAGAAAAGAATATAACTCTGGAGATACCCTTGAGCGAAGAAAAGGATAAAAAGACAAGAGCCAGCGGCATGTTCCCGGAAAAGTGGCCCGACGCGATGGCGCCTGTCAGCACCCTGGAGATACCGGACGAGCGGTTCAAGTCTCTGTACTACGCTTCGGTGAGGAATTTAATTTTGCTTTCTCCCGGCAGCATATATCCGGGTCCGTATACTTATAAAGAGTTCTGGTTCAGGGACGCGGTATATGCTCTTAACGCGATGCTCTCTGTCAATTTGTCGGAGAGGGCAAAGAAGGTAATAGATATGTTCCCGGCCCTGCAGAGCCCTACCGGATATTTCAGGTCGCAGGATGGAGAATGGGATTCTAACGGTCAGGTACTTTGGATCATGAAAAGGTATTGCGAGGTATCCGGACATCCCCCCGACAACGCCTGGGTCGGACCTATAAGAAATGCCATCAACTGGATATCAAGGAAAAGGATATCAAACCATAAGAAAGAGAAACATTCCGGTCTTTTTCCCGCCGGGTTCAGCGCTGAACATTTCGGACCGAGTGACTATTATTACTGGGATGATTTCTGGGGAGTCGCCGGGCTGGAGGCGGGTGAGTTCTTTATGGACTCTCCGGGCGTAAAAAACTCCAATAAAGATATAACCGCGGATAGGGAGGCTTTTTTGAACTCCATCAATAAAAGTATAGAGGCGGTCTGTAAAGAACAGTCGATCTCGACCGTACCCTCATCCCCCCACAGACGTATGGACTCGAGCGCCGTAGGCGTGCTGGTGGCGGATTATCCTTTGCGCCTATACGCGCCCGGTGAAAAAATGATGATCGATACCGCTAATTATCTGGTCGCGAATGATTTCGTCAACGGTCTTTTCTTCCATGAGATAGCCCATTCGGGGATAAACATATATCTGAGCCTGCATATAGCGCAGGTGCTTTTAAGAGCGGGGGAATCGGGGTATTTCCCGATAATGGAAGCTGCGGCCGCCGCTTCTTCAGATACAGGCCAGTGGCCGGAGGCCATCAATCCGCGTACAGGCGGCGGATGTATGGGCGACGGCCAGCATCTATGGGCGTCATCCGAATGGGTGATGATGGTCCGTAACTGTTTTGTCCGCGAAGAAAAAGACGCGCTTATTCTGTGTTCGGGTATACCGCGGCGATGGATAGCGTCAGGCAGAGAAATGTTCTTCGGCCCGGCCCCCACATCGTTCGGTGCTGTTAATGTCAGGATCTCTCCCTCTGCGGAAAAGGTCACCGTGCATGTTGACGCTTGCTGGCGGGGCAGACGGCCCAAGGTAGAGGTGCGCATACCCGGATACGATGCCGCCGAGCTCCTTGATGGCGAGGGGTCTGTCGATATACATGGAGAAGGCGCATGAACATTTTGATGATGACCAATACATACAAGCCAATCGTGGGGGGGCTTGAAAGGTCCATTGAGGTGTTTTCGTCAGAATACCGGGCGTTGGGGCACAAAGTCCTTATCGTGGCGCCCGTATTCAAGAATATGACCGAAGAGGAAGGCCTTTACAGGATCCCGGCCATACAGAATTTCAACGGCACCGATTTTTCGGTGGAATTACCTGTTCCCGGTGTTTTGGACGATGTTATCGACAATTTCGAACCGGATATTGTCCATTCCCACCATCCTTTTCTGGTAGGGGACACAGCGCTAAGGATAGCTTCAGGCCGCGACATCCCGCTGGTATTCACATATCACACGATGTATGAGATGAACACTCACTATGTTCCGGGAAACTCAAAGGCTTTGAAAAGGTTCGTGGCCGAGCTGGCTTTAGGATATTCACAGCTTTGTGACCGGGTCATAGCCCCAAGCGGAAGTGTTCGGGATATTCTGAAAGAGCGAGGGCTCAATGCCGGGATAACAGTTATCCCCACGGGGATAGATGTCGGCGAGTTCTCTTCAGGGGACGGAGATGATTTCAGGAAAAAAGCGGGCATACCACAAGGCTGCTTCCTCGCGGGTTATCTGGGCCGGATGGAGGAAGAAAAAAATATGATGTTCTTGATGGAGGGAATTATCCGCTTCATGAAAAATAATGGCACCGCGCGTTTTCTGGCGGTAGGCGGTGGCGATCTTCTGGGCCCCATGAAAGAGATGGCGGTTTCCGCGGGAGTATCGGACAGGACACATTTCACCGGAGTACTGAAAGGTAAAGAAAAAAAAGACGCGTATCATGCCATGGATGTTTTCGCGTTCGCGTCCAAAAGTGAAACGCAGGGTCTGGTCCTGGCCGAGGCGATGGCTTCAGGTGTCCCTGTGATAGGGCTGGACGCCGCCGGCGTCAGGGACATTGTAAAGGACGGGGTTAACGGTTTTCTGCTGAAGGAAGAGAGTCTCGATGTTTTCTCATCCGCGCTGGACCGTTTCCGGCGACTTGAGCCGTCCGACAGAGACCTTTTCGCGAAAGAGGCGAAAGCAACAGCCGAAAAGTTCGATTTTAAAGAGAATTCGAGAAAGGTACTTGATGTGTACAAGGAGGCCGCGGGAGCGCGCCGCCGGAACAAGGATATGCATGGAGGCGTCTGGGCCGCCTCGAAAAGGTACATAAAAGCCGAAATGGAACTTGTTTCGAATATGGTCAGGTCCGCGGGCGCGGCGCTGGATCCGGATAAGACAGATCGATGGCCAGCATAACTTCCGCGGCATATGACGCGGGGACTTTGTATATACAGATAGCCCCCCTAAATGGTATAATCCCACATGGAACGCACCAGAAAAGGATGAATTTCAGCATGAAAAGAACCCAGCGAGGGAAAAACAGAAAAGTATTTGAAGGCGCGGGCATAAGTTCCGGATATGCCCTGGGGAAAGCTTTTATGTACAAGGATATTCTGGCCAGAAAAATGTATTACTACAGTATAAATGGAGAAGAAGCGCACAGGGAGATCGCCCGGATAAAAGAGGTCTTCGCTCGCGTACTTAAGGATCTAAAAAAGATGGAGAAGAACGTCAAAGATGAGCTGGGCAGGGAGCAGTCCGCTATTTTCAAAGTTCATGCCGAAATACTTAAAGATGTAGACCTTGTCAAGGAGATCGAGAGAGAGGTCAAGGGCGAGCTTGTTAACGCTGAACACGCGGTAAGAAAAGTTCTCAGAAGATGGGCTGAAAAATTCAGGTCATCTGAAAATGAAACGATAAAAAACAGGGCGGATGATATCGAGGACCTGGCTAGGAGGGTCCTGTGCCATTTTATTAAATGCGATCTGAACGTTCTCGAGAACATCCCTGCCGAAAGTATTATTGTTGCCAGGAGACTTTTGCCGTCGGACACGGCCCGGCTTAAAAGAAAGAACGTAAAAGGCATTGTGGTCGAACAGGGGAGCAAATTTTCACATGCCGCTATTATCGCCAGGGCTTCAGGGATACCCGCGGTCGCTGCTGTAAAAAAACCTCTGGACCAGATCAAGTCCGGCGACAGATTGATAGTTGACGGGTATAAGGGTATAGCCATAAAAGACCCCGGCAGGCAGGAGACAGGCGAGTATAAACGCCTGGCGCGGTCCGAGAAGAAGGCGGAGGCCAGGCTTATAGCCGGTTCGAGGAAAAAGGCAAGGATCAGGGGAGGAGAGATCGTAAAGGTTTATGCCAATGCCGCTTCAGAAGAAGATGTCAAGATATCTTCTTCCAGGGGGTTTGACGGCATAGGGCTTTTACGTGTAGAGCAGATATATATGTCATCCAAGATCCTTCCTGATGAAGAATATTTAAAAAAACAACTGGGCGCGATACTTGCCAGGGCCGGTAAGAGGGTCGTTACGTTAAGACTCCTGGACGCGGGGGCGGACAAAGCCCTTCCGTATATAGATATAGAGGACGAGGCCAACCCGGATCTCGGCCTCAGGGGGGTGCGCCTTCTACTGAAATATAAGAACCTTCTCAAAACACAGCTCAAAGTGGCG
>CAYVIW010000073.1:0-9253 GCA_964451815.1 uncultured Planctomycetia bacterium
ATGGCGATAATGACCGTATACTCTATCGGTATCTTCATATACGGTAGGTACCGGTGTTTTGAGTAAGGCCCGAAAGATCCTCCCTTGAGCCTTTTGCGAGGCTTCAGATCAGACCCGAATAGATCTTTTTGATAAATATTGTCGGACATTTGGGCTATATTTTAGCACAATAACTCCAAATGGCAAGAATTGTATTACACAAAAATAGTATAATATATTTAAGGGATTAGAATCTAACCGTTCGTGACCAAATATAACGCTTTAAGAAACAAAGGATTTCCCTTATAGTCTATAACAATGCTGTGCCAGCCATCCTCTTCGGGTGTGAAAACACCGACCCGGATATCCCCGGCCATCATCGAAGCCATAGCTGGAGATATTGATAGCTTTATGTCGAGCGATACATAGTTATTGCCGCTTCTGGAGTGGTAGTCGCCTTTAAGTCTTATATCGTCCGACTCAAGAGAGATATCACTCAAATAGAGCTCTTTCCCGGCAGCGAGTGCCTTAAAACTTATATGGCTGAACACCTGTCCAGACCCAAGTATGGTTGACAGAACAGCTTCTTCCCCACTGGAAGATCTGGGACCCAGCGCAAAAGAAACGTTGATCAACAAGCATTCCAGCAATATTTCCCTATCCCGTATAAGCCTAGCAAGGTCCACATCAAGATACGCTCTTTCGGCTTTTACTGTTACCCCTTTATCCTTGATCTCAATCGAGGGAGAAAAAAGAAACCTCCTATCGAAAGGGCTTTCCCCCCACCTCTGGTAAGATATACGGTAATCGGTAAAATTGTTGATGGCGAAGGAGACAAGACGGTCAGCAAAAATAAAAGCCGCGAACGCGGCCAGAACAATACCCGCCATAAGGATAATAGCGGCGATACCGGCCGGGCGCCTTTTTTTCTTCATGTTCATCTCTCCAAAAAACGGCTGACCATATCCATGATCTCTTTGCTATGGGTATAGCAGTAGCCGTTGGTACTGCCTGTGGAATCCTTCTCCAACACTCCAATGGAAGTAAGCTCCTCGAGAAATGGCAGCACCTCTTCCCGCGACCGATGCACCCACGCTGAAACCCCACGCGCGGTATCAACGCTAGACTGGTTATCATAAAAGAACCTTAAGATGTCCCTGCCCAGCTGGTCTTTGAGTATTTCTTTAAGAGTCTGTTCCATATTTTTTCAATTCCTTGTCCAAGAGCCGTCTTACATCCTTGCGGTTCACCACTTCGCAGAAGACATCGACCACGGCAGGGTCGAACTGGCTCCCGGCAGTTCTCCTGACCTCTTTCACAGCGGCCGTAACAGAAAGCGCCTTACGGTAGGGTTTCTCCGTTATCATGGCCTCAAAAGCGCTGATAACCGCCAGTATACGGGCCGCAAGGGGGATATCCTTGCCCTTTAACCCCTTGGGATAACCCGTACCGTCATAATTTTCATGGTGATAAAGTATTATTGGAAGTATGGGTTTGAGCGGTTTGAATTTGGAAAGAATATGGGCGCCTTGCATCGGATGCTTTTTCACTATACTGAATTCCTGTCCCGTCAGCTCGCCCCTTTTCATAAGCACCTTCTCGGGGATGCTTATCTGCCCGGCATCATGGAGCATCGCAGCGTACTGCAGCATCTTTATCTCGCTCTCGTTGAGTCCCAGCCTCGGCCCCATAAGGTTAATAAGCCTCATGAATGAAGCCTCCGCCCTATATGTGACATGGGGCCTGTTGGCCAACATATGCGCGATGCATTTTATGCTACTGAGGGTTATGTCAGCCTGCTCCTTATAAAGCTGGGCGTTCTTTATAGCTATCGCGGCCTGCTCAGCGAGGGTCTTCATGATCTCTTCGTCGAATTGCGTGAACTCCCTGTCGTCTATCTTGTCGTATATGGTTATAACACCCACGACCTCCTCGTCTATGAGGGGCGCCGCGAGATAGTTGGACCCGCGCACCGGCATCTCTTTTTTCACAGCCCTTCCCGGAGCATATTTGCCTATCTGTACTTTTTTGAGCTTGGCCTTCTCTTTTCGTATGTCTATGGTCGTTTTGGGAATAAGAATTTTGCGTTTTTTATCCACGAGTTTTATAGAACAACGGTTGGCCCTCATGACCTGCAGGGTTAGCCTGGCTATACGAGGAAGAAGTTCATTGAGATCCAGAGTAGAGGTCATGAGCCGATGCACAGTATGTACCGTGGAAAGCGCTATGGCCCTTGGCCTTATGGTCTTGTTGAGCTCCTCCAGCTCCAGCTCCTGTCTGGTCTCCCGAATAACAACGTCAGTGAAAGATATAAATATTTTTTTCATATCGATCGACACAGCTTTTCTCAATCCGCATAATATCATCACACCGAAAACTCTTCCCTCTGAAACAAGGGCGTAACATATCCCACGCATTCCGGTTCCGTAAAAGAAGTTCTCGACCGTCTTGCTGTTCTTTGACCGTTTTACGGACACCACTATCTTCGCCAACTCTTTCCTGACATCTTTCTTCTCTGATATTCTCCTTATATGCTCGGCGAGTTCCGTATTCCGCAACTCGGCTCCTGAAGAGACAAAAGGCAGTATTATCCAAATCGTGCTTTTGAGCACTTCACCTAACACCGAAACCTCTCTGCGTAGATCCCAGTTCTCCCTGAATTTCTGAAGAAGGCCCTCTATATGTTTATTTTCGCTGCCGGGCATATTTAAACCCTCTCGTAAGGTTCGAAGAACTTCTTGTACTGGTCAAGGGCATACCTGTCGGTCATTCCAGCAATATAATCGCATATCGCCCTATGTTCTCCTCTCTCGGGTATACTCTGGTACGCCTGAGGAGGAAGCTGTTCGGGGTCGTTACAATATATCAAGAACATCTGCCGTAAAAATCGGGAAGCCTTCTTGGACATCCTTACTACCCTGTAATGCTTGTAGAGATGGTTAAGCAGAACACTCCTCAACGGGGCCCTGAGCGCTCGCATACCGGGACTGAAATCAACTATTTTAGTTTCTCTGTCAGGCAGGTCTGCCGGCGACTTAAGTTTAAGATCCCTGACGCAATTAAGAGTGTTCTCCACAAGGTCCGACACCTGTCTGTTTATAAGAACCCTGATCATCTGAGCCCTCTTTATCTGTTCGTCAGCTTCGGGAATATCCTTTTCGACAAGCACCTCTGTCTGGCCCCATATATCTATGCCCAAAAGGTCTTTTCTTCCGATAAACCCGCTCTTAAGACCATCATCCAGATCGTGATTGTCATAAGCTATCTCATCGGCCACGTCCACAACCTGTATCTCCATAAGCAAAGCCCCGGGGATATCAACGATGTCACACCTTTTGGTGTCAAAAGGCGTGGAATGCCTTATTATGCCTCTACGGACTTCCTGCGTAAGATTAAGACCCGGAAAATCCGGATACCTTTTTTCCAAAAGATCAACTACCCTTAGCCCGTGGGTGTTATGATCGAATCCACCATGGTCTTTCATCAGATCCGAGAGAGTATCTTCGCCCGCGTGCCCGAAAGGGGTGTGTCCCAAGTCGTGCGCCAAAGCTATGGCTTCTACCAAGTCCTCGTTTAGCCTCAGGGCCCTCGCAATGGTCCTGGCTATCTGCGCGACTTCTATGGTATGCGTAAGACGCGTCCGGTAATAATCGCCTTCATGGTTCACAAATACCTGCGTCTTATACTCGAGACGACGGAAAGCGGTAGAGTAGATTATGCGGTCTTTGTCTCTCTGGTATGACGTGCGGTAGGGGTGTTCCCTTTCAGAGTATCTGCGCCCCGCCGTTTCGCCACTTTTCATGGCGTAGGGAGCTAACCACTCATGTTCTCTTTTTTCGATAGCCTGTCTGGTCAGATTCGGCATTTCCATAATAGGACAACTTCACGGACACAGTTGGGGTTCGTTCTATTTTATAAAATATAATAGCACAAAGCCCACCAAACCTACAGCAAAAATTACCCCTGTTTCAGGGCTTACGCGCTTTTGTACGGGCTTTTTAACCGCTATGCCCGCGATGGTTACAAGGGATATGAGCAGGACTATACCTGCGGCCAAGACCTGTCCATTAGTGAGCATACCCATTATGGGATCTTCTGTCATAAAGTCCAAGACGGGGATAACGCTAAGGTCAAAAAGGTTACTGCCGAGAACGTTGCCCGCAGCCATATTGAAGGACCCCGCCTTTATGGCCGAAAAGGTCACGATGATCTCCGGAAAAGAGGTCGCGAGCCCCAACAGTAATGTTCCGGTGAACGTCTGTGAAAGCCCGGTCACAACGACTATTTTCTCCCCTATCCTCGCCATCCATATCCCCAGAATCATAACGAGTATCAGAAGAACGGTGAACCTTGCCCAATTCTGCAGGAGAGACACCCCCTCAACATGCCGGACCTCGTCGCGGTCACACCCGTTTTTTTTGTTGATCGCCCTGAGAAAAACGCCGTATATGAATATAACCACCAGGCTTTCGACCCCCAAAGGGCCGATACGGGGAAGCGCGATATACATTCTCAAAACACCCGCGAAAAAAATCATCACCGCCACGCCGAAAATGAATAGCGCTGTCAGAGTGTTTTCGCGAGATATGGTTGAGAGTAGTCTCCTTTTACCTATTGAAAGGTCTATAAGCAAAAGCAGCATGGAGTTGACTATTACCGAACCCACAAGGTCCCCGTATCCGAGACCTATCCTTCCAAGAGAAAAAACCGAAGTGACACCGACCACCACCTCGGGAAAAGATGTGCCCACAGCTATAAAGACCATGCCTATTATGCTCTCTTCCAAGCGGGTTCGTTTGGATATAGCTATCCCCTCCTCACAAAGCTTGTAAGCAAAGAGGATCATCAAAATGGAACATATGGCAAATTCTATCCAGACCATAGTTTGACGGTATGGGCGGAAACAATTAAAAAGGCATATATTACTTGATCTCTATTATCTCACCCCGTACGTCGTCACCTTTTATCTCTATTATGCCGAAGGTACGCCTACCGGAAAACACCTTGTCAGTGGCGCTTCCAGGGTTAAAAAAAAGAGTGCCGTCTATAACACGGTTACATGGTGTGTGCGAATGGCCGAAGATAACTATATCGGGTTTTTCCTTAAAGACCCTTCTCCCTGAATCTAATCCCCGGGGCCCTGAGCCTTTGCCGTGAGTTACCCCTATCCTTTTCCCGCCCATCTCGAATATGATACTTTCGGGCAGAGTATCCTTCAGCTCAAAGCTGTCCATATTGCCTTTAACTGCCTTGGTCTCGGCGATACTGGAGAGGATCTCCAAGGCCTTGCGTTCCACCGAGTCTCCAGCGTGGACGATAATGTCGCAGCCGGTGAAGGCCTCGCGTACCGTCCGGGGTATCTCTTTTGAAAAAACCGGGATATGTGTATCTGAAATAACACCTATTTTCACAATACCAGCTCGAACCTCCCGTACAGACGGAGTATCTTATTTATCTTATCAATGTCCCAGACCCATATGTTATGTTCCTTGGCTAGCAGAAAAGCGTTCTGCTCTATGCCCTTGAGCGGGATGAATATCTTTCTGGATATCCTTCCATCTCCATCAACATCTTTGACGGCAAAAAGTGCTGATATATCGTTCTCATCGGCTATGTCGTTTTCCTTGACATGAAATAACCATTTCCCCGAAGACGCGGAACCGGTCAGGCGCGTGACCGTCGGCGAAAGAGCTTCGCTCTTAATAGATCCGATCGGGGACAGCTTATGTGAGGTAAGGCCCAACCGAACCTTTTCTCCTTTAAAACGGCATAAGATATCTGATATAACGTCTATTGCGTCAAGCCCCCTGAAAGAACAATAGTCCGCGAAGTCAGCGTCCATAGAACTTTTGAACTCAATATACTTTATGTCCATGTCGTCTATCATCGACCTCGTCTTGACGCTGTAGACATGCTTTATCCAATACTCGAAAAGCTTGTCCGAGACCCTGTAGAATACCCCGCTGTTCCAAACAAGGTCCATTTCGACGAGCTTCCGGAGTTTAGTTCCGAGATCCCTGTCGGACCTACCCATATCCTTTTGTATCTCCTTCATCGTGCCGTTGCCGCTGGCCAGAGAGACAAGGAGGGGAATATATTTCTTCCTATTCTTTTTTTCGAGAAAGAAACTAATATTGTTGGTAAAGTACTGGTTCAACACCCCGGCCGAATCATAGAGAAGTTCGGCCAATGCCCCCAGCAAATGCTCTTTGGCCGGGCGACCGTCCCCTGCCCTTGATACTAGCCGGGACAATGCCCCCGCGATAACTTCCAGATAGAAAGGATTGCCCTGACAAAGCTGTACAAGGTAGTCCTTTACTATGCCGTCAGGGTCAATGTCCCTCAGCTTGTCAGAAAGGAAAGACCTTGCTGTTTGGTTGTCGAACCCATTTATTTCGATCACCTCGAAATTTCCGAAAAGCAGGGACAGTTTTTTAGAGAGGATATCTCTCAGTAGGGTCTGCTGGGAACTTGATACCACGTACATGGTGTTTTTCTGGACCATTATGAACTTACCAAAAGTCCTGAAGGGCTTCTTAAGATGAAAACTCGAAAGGTTGTGGAATTCGTCCAGTATAACTATACAGCTCTTTCCTGTCTCGGTCTTGAACACCGAAGTAAGGGCCAAAAGACCTTCGTAGGCCATATCATGTTTTTTTTGTTTGATGGATCTACGGATCTTTTCTACGCACCTGGCGGTCTCGGGTATCAGTTCGTCGCAAGCGAAACAGAGGCGGTCGAAATCATTCTCAGCGCCATCCATACCCCGGACGAGAAGATCATTCCCCCCTCCCGGGATATCCGGTAATATCTTCCCGCGGGAAGCAAGATAGGCGTAAAGAAGAGTTGCCATAAACCGCCTGGCGAATACCGTAAAATCTTCTTCCGTCATCTCCACATAGAGCGGGAGTATATCCGGGTCTTTAATGTTCTTAAGAAAATGGCGCAGTATAGAAGACTTGCCCGACAACATGGGCCCGGTCAGGGCGAGATTCTGGCGGTATCCCCCCTTAAGAGCAGTCACCCTTTTCTGGAGAGTGCCGAGAACTTCTTCCCGTCCAAAAAATTTCTTGCCGAATACCGGTTCTATGAACATGATGGTCCCTTATCTGAACGATCTGAGTGCCGAAAAGAGACGCACGGGGAAAGGATCTTACGATTTTCTTAAAAAATATAAAAAATGCCTTTTTATTTCGCCGCCTGCGCAGCCTTCCCGCTTTTTGTCTGTCTCTTGATGCTGTCTCTTAATATTTTCCCGCGGTGCCCGTAATATTCAGGCAAAGATCCGCGCATGTTATCAACTGATACTATATTATTGGATTCGTCCTCACATGTCAATATAATGTGCCGATTTTTTAGACGGACAAAATGTTTTTAAATGAAGTTTTTCCTTGACACAAGACCTCTGGACCGCCCTCCCCATTCACGGAAGCTGCATTTATTAAACTTTTATCCTTGTTGAAATGTCTAAGATTTGCTGAAGAAGTTGTGAGGCCATGAAAGTCTTATATACTTTAATTTTGACGTCATTTCTTGTGTTCACATCCGTGATGCCATCATCAGCCAGAGGCTGTCATCAGCGGATATGCTGAAAGCGAGACTTCTGGGCGAGGGATCAGGCGCTGTCGGAGAAATCGCCTCGGGCGTGAGCAGCAGGAACATATGGAAAGGCGCGCTAGCCGGATTGGCCATAAATATTAAAGGCGGATCTCTTCTCGACACTATCGCTGGGTCCTCCGTACCACCCGAGAACAACAATAATTATGCGAGCCAGACCGATCAAAAAACGGTGACAACCCATCATCAGCCCCCCGCACGGAATTACGCGCAGCTACAATACCAGACACACCCGCAGGGAAATTACAGCGAAGGATACCAGGTGGGCTACTATATCGGGTTCAAAGAGGGATACCTCCAGAGTATGGGAGATGCCTTACGGGATGCGGGTATAACCAATTGAAACACCCTCTCTGGGAGTAGACAGAAAACCGGGAATAAGCATAGCATACTCTCGACTTTCGCTCTGTGAGGAGAAAGTCATGCGAACTGGTTTTTACAAATTACGACGAACGGTTAATAAAAAAGGCAACTGCCCCGGCAGTTGCCTTTTACATAAATTTATCTCCTCTCCTTCTAAGCGGGGATAAATTTATGGAGCGAGTGAGGGGAATCGAACCCCCGTAGCCAGCTTGGGAAGCTGGAGCACTACCATTGTGCTACACTCGCCCCGTTATCTCTATCGGCCTTCTAGAACCGTCAGAGTCTAGAACTTTGTCAATTTTTCAAAGTGCCCATAGCGTTCTTCAATATCCGCGGGCGTCGTCTTAAGAAGTCCTTCGGCGGAAAATCTCTCCACCGCGAAAGAGGCCATTATACTACCATACACCAAGGCTCTTCTCAATACCCTGTCGGTGATTTTTCGGCTTTTTGAAAGATATCCCATCATGCCCCCCACGAAAGTGTCGCCCGCCCCTGTGGGGTCGCTTATATCCTCTAAAAGATACGCCGGCACCATAAAACGCAGCCCGCACGCGAAGAATAAAGCACCATGCTCACCCTTCTTTATAACGATCATCTTAGCGCCTTTCGAAGCTATATACCTGGCCGCCTCCGCAAGGTTCTTTTCCCCTGAAAGCTGTCTGGCCTCGGCGTCGTTAAGCAGGAAGAGGTCCACTTTCTTAAGAAGCTTTTCGAGCGATTTGCGGCTATTCTCTATCCACAGATTCATGGTGTCGCAGGCCACCATACCGGCCGGCTTTATCTGGCGAAAAATAAAATTTTGAAGATCCGGGTCAATATTAGCCAGGAGCAGATTATCCTTTGCTCTCACAGTACCGGGGATACATGGCCTGAACCCATCAAAAACATTAAGTTCTGTCCTGACCGTCTCGGCATGCGCCAGGTCATGGTCATATTTCGCCTCCCACCGAAATGTCCTGCCCTTTTTGATCTCAAGCCCGGCGGTGTCTATACCCCTGCGGGCGAACATATTCAGGTATTTACGGGGGAAATCCGAACCGACCACACTTATAATATTAACAGGCGTGAAAAAAGACGCGCTCAGGGATGAGTAAGTGGCGGATCCTCCGAGTATATCCACTTTACGCCCGAAAGGGGTCTCTATGGTATCCAAAGCGGTCGAACCTATAACGGTAAGTTTCATAATTATCACCCAGATCGGGCGGCGATCACGACAGATCTAAGTCTTGGCCGTGTTCTGGCCCTTTTCAGCGCCCCCTAAGATTTTCTCTTCGGTTATCTTTATAGAGCAGTA
>CAYVIW010000074.1:0-10234 GCA_964451815.1 uncultured Planctomycetia bacterium
ATACGCCTAAAAAAGCCATCGCCTCTTTTCTTTACAGTAATTTAGAGGAATTCGCCGAATATGGAGAGGAAAGCAGGAAATGGGCCGATGTTCATATCCACTGCGCCGAAGATTACACGCTTATTATCGACGCTGTCTGTAACAAAAGTGTTTCTTTCATGATCGATGAAGTAAGTGCCGATCTGGCGCAAGTGATGGTTGACCCAACCTGAAAGGTATTGTCAGACAGACGGGAAAAGGATAAAATAGAAAACACCACCAAGTTGGCTATCAGCGCCAAGAAAAGGAAGAAATGAATATATTACTTTTTTTTATAGCTATTATAACCGCGTTCACTGTTGTGAGGATAGGTGCGGTCGCTTTTCAGCTTACCGGACTTGAGTGGTCTGTGGCAAAGTTCCAGTCTGTATCCTGTTTTTCGGGGACGGGTTTCACCACAAAAGAGGCGGAGCTTATAACGGGGCACCCTCAGAGGCGTAAGATAGCATCTATACTTATGGTTCTGGGTAACGCCGGTATAGTTACCCTTATCGCTACTTTCGCGAACACCCTGGGCACAGACCCATTCATCCCCCGAGTAATACCTTTTTTGTGGAGGGTGGTCCCGGAAGGATTCATGTACTGGGTCGATCTGCTGGCAATGGTCGGGTTCATATATGTGATATACAAAATTTTCACACGGTCAAGGTTGTCCGTTCGGTTTACGGATTTCGTCCGCGCGAAAATGATAAAAAAGGAAATGATCTCACGTGTTACTTTTGAGGAACTTGTGGTGTCAACAGGGGGATATGGTGTTTCCAGCATAGAGATACGCAGTAACAGCCCTGTAGTGAATAGATCTCTTATCGACGCGGGGCTGCGACAGCGGGATGTCACGGTACTGGCCATAGAGAGAAAAGGCGAGATGATACCTAATCCCCCTTCCGATATGAGGATAATACGGGGAGACAAGGTCGTATGTTTCGGAAAATTAGGGAACATACGCAAAGAGTTCAGCGTTGATGAGGAAGGTCAGAAGTAAGATCTATGCCGGTTCGCGCTCCCGGCCGGTAATAGCGGCTGCAGTTTATCGCTGAAAGAAACGGATAGTCAGCTATAGTTATTGAGCCGGCATGGGAAGAAGGGTTTTTTCGCCTACGATATCAAAGGAGGGTATGGGATTTGGGTTTTTTTGAAAAGACAGAAAAAGAAGCGCTTGTTTTTCTGTCTTTTGCCGTCTTATCTTTAGCTGTTTTGATATCTTTCGAAGTAATTCTGATGGAGTTCCCGCATAGAATTCTTCGGTTTCTCGCCATGTGCGAATATGTGCCGTATCAGATCCTTGTGATGGGGTTGGTAATAACAATATGCTATCTGATAAGATGGGCGAAGCGGACCTGAGCAATATGCCTGTTGCGGACATATCACTTCTGCCGAGATATCGATGCGCGACCCGTACCGCAGGTGGAGCATGTTTCGCTGGAAACTGCCGACAAGTTGCCGCCGGGACAGTAAATAATAGAACCTATAATGCTTTCATAAAAGAAACCCTGGAAGATTCGAGAAGTGGTGAATAAAAAAATCAGGATCATAGCGCTGTTGATAATTTTCTTGTCCTTTGCCGGGGTTCTCTCCGCCCAGGATAGGGTACAGGACGGTTACGGCACGGCCATAATGCCCGACGGGGCTATTTATGAGGGTAATTTCACCAACGGTCTTTTTGATGGGGAAGGAGTTCTGACCCTTCCCAATGGTGACAGGTATGAAGGTAATTTCTCTGAAGGTGCGGCCAAAGGCTATGGGACCGGTATTCTTACAATGGAGAACGGGGACAGGTACCAGGGGGAGTTCCTTGACGGTATTCCTTCCGGGAAGGGGGTATTGCTATGGAATAAAGGAGACAGATATACCGGATCTTTTAAAGATGGCAGTCCCCACGGAGAGGGAGAGATCGAATGGGCGAACGGCGATACTTATAAAGGTTCTTTCGCCGAAGGCGTACCTGAAGGCCGGGGAGAGGGAAATATAACAATGGATGGTAATAGATATGTCGGGGAGATGATAGACGGCGCCCCGGGAGGCAAGGGAAAGTTGACATTCCCCAACGGGGACAGGTTTGAGGGGCATTTCGCCGAAGGCGTACCTGAAGGCCGGGGAGTTTTTGTCTGGGATAACGGAGACAGTTATGAGGGGAACTTCGTTGACGGGATGATCGAGGGAGAAGGGATTTATATCTGGGCTAACGGAGACAGGTACGAAGGAGAGTTCAACGAGGGCCTGCCTAACGGTAATGGGAAAAAGATCTTCGCCAATGGCAGCAAGCAGACCGGAAAGTTCGTAGACGGGGCTTTCAGAGAAGGTAAGCTTACCCTTTTATGGGATACCGGCCAGACCTATGAGGTCGATTTCGCCGACGGTGTTATTTCCGATGACGGACAGTGGGATATGATAAAAGACAAGGTCGACCTTCCCGAAGCCAGGGTTCCCGAGAGCATGCCGGATCAGGAAGAGACGCTTATAAGCCCGGACGGAGGCAGGTACCATGGCAAGACCAGGGATGGTGTGCCCCATGGGTATGGAAAACTCATAAATAAAAGCGGCATGGTGTATGAAGGGGTCTTCACCGAAGGCGTGATGGAGGACGAAGGCACAATAACATGGCCCAACGGCGACCATTATGAAGGCGAGTTCAAAAATTCTTTTCCCGAAGGCAAAGGTGTCTTTAAATGGGCGGACGGGTCTGTATATGAAGGCGAGTTCAAGGACGGATATCCCGATGGTGAGGGTGTTAAGACCCTGCCTTCGGGAGAGCGCTTTAAAGGAGAGTTCAATGAAGGCCGGCCGTATGGACACGGCATAATGACCACTCAGGAAGGCGAAATATACGAAGGGTCTTTCAGGGGAGGGTCTCTTGAGGGTAAAGGTTCGGTGCTTTTCCCCAACGGCGACAGATATGAAGGTGATTTTGTAAAAGGTATACCCGAAGGCGAAGGAGTTAAGGTTTTCAGTAACGGAGACAGGTATGAAGGGTCTTTCAAATACGGTCTTCTTAATGGCACCGGAAAAAAGATATACGCTAATGGGAAGCGTCTTGAAGGCGAATTCAAGGACGGTTTTTTGAAAGCGGGGACCGGGTATATAAAATGGAGTAACGGTGACTCATATGAGGGCGAGTTCAAGGATGAGGCGCCTTACGGTTACGGCAAAGGTGCTCTTACAATGGGCAGCGGGAGATACACCGGCCAGATGCTTAACGGTGTTCCTCATGGCAGAGGTGAGTATATATATCCTAACGGTGACAGGTATGAAGGAGAGTTCAAGAGAGGGCTTCCCGGGGGGAGAGGAAAGCTGATCTGGAAGAGCGGTGAGACTTTTGAAGGAGAGTTTGTGGATGGCATACCCCAGCGTTCTTAAAATAGCGGCCAGAGGCGTTGCCGCCGCGTGTGTTCTAACTGTGTTCATGGCCGCGGGGGGGTGTTCGCGCCAAGCCACGCTAAAAATAGAGCTTAATGAGGACAAGGATATCATCGTGAGGAAAGGCCAGGTTCTCGAAATCGCCATTGAAAGCAACCCTACCACAGGTTATCTTTGGAGCCTTGAGGGTTTTTCGGGCGCGGAGACCCTGACCAGTACGGGCAAATACCAGTATGTCAGGGGGGCCGACAGGATAGGCGCCGGCGGAAAACAGATCTTCAGTTTCATCGCCGAGAAAAAAGGGTCCGCGAAACTTATCTTTGAGTACCGGCGCGGATGGGAAAAAGAAATTTCTCCGGCAAAAAGATATACTGCTAGAGTAACGGTCAAGTGACACATTCCATGAAAAAAGATATAAGAGATCTTGCTCCGGGGGAGTTGGAACGGGCCCTTGGAGACCTCGAACAACCGCCTCACAGGGCCCGTCAGATATCCAGGTGGCTCTACGCTAAGAACGCATTGAGCTTTGAGGAGATGACGGACCTTCCCGGGACATTGATAGATGAACTCAATAAGATGTTTTACGCGTGTTCGGTTAAAGAGGAAGAAAGCCTCCTGTCCCGGGACGGGACCAGAAAGTTCCTCTGGCGCCTGGCCGACGGCGAGCGGATCGAATCTGTGCTTATAACGTCCGGCAGCAGGAAGACGCTTTGTGTGTCCACCCAGGTCGGGTGCAGGTTCGGTTGTCCTTTTTGCGCGAGCGGGGCTCGTGGCTTTTCAAGGAACCTTTCTCCCGGCGAGATAACCGGTCAGATAGCCGTATCCCAGCGCATTGCCGGTGAAAAAATAAACAACATTGTTTTTATGGGCATGGGCGAGCCGCTGGATAACTACGAGAATCTGGTAAGATCCATACATGTTATAAACCATCCGGACGGTATTGGCATAGGGGCCAGAAAAATAACCGTCTCTACATGCGGCCTCGTGCCAGGGATACTTAAGCTGAAGGACCTTGGCATCCAGGTGGAATTGTCGGTCTCTCTTCACGCCGCTGATGATGAACTGCGTAACCGGCTTGTCCCGGTCAACAGGAAATACGGATTAGATCAGTTGCTCCAGGCGTGCGCGGTATATACCGCGCAGACAGGCAGAGTAATAACCCTGGAATATACCCTTATAAAGGATGTGAACGATTCATCCCGGCATGCCGGCCAGACCGCCCAAATAGCCCGCCGGCTGAAAGCCAAGGTGAACATCATACGCTGTAACGCTTTTGGCCGGTCCGGATACGAGCCGTCCACTGGCCAGAAAGCCGAACTTTTTCTCAAGACACTCCGGGGAAAAGGGGTGAACGCCACCATAAGGCGCTCGAAAGGCGGAGATATCTCCGCCTCATGCGGCCAGCTGGCATTGAGAAAGGACAAGGATGATCTATAAGCTGATAGCTTTCGACATAGACGGCACCATAACGCGCCATGTCTCGAGCTGGAGATACATACATGAAAAGCTCGATCTCTGGGACGCTCTGGCAAAAAAGTATCAGGACCAGTTCCTGGCCGGCAGAATAAGCTACAGGAGGTTCTGCGAGCTTGACGCCGCGCACTGGAAAGGGATCAAGGAAGAAAGACTTAGAAGGATATTCCTCAAAATAAAGTATTCCACGAATGCCAAAAAAGTGGTCCGGAAACTTAAGTGTGACGGCTTCAGACTGGTCGCCATATCCACAGGCTTGCAGTTTGTCACGGAAAGGGTCAAGGAAGATCTCGGGTTCGACCATGTAATAGGGAACCGTCTCAACGTAAGAAGAGGGATATTGACGGGTGGAGTGAGAATAAACATAAGCCACGGGGCCAAGGGCAGGACGCTTCGGAGGCTTCTGGACCGGTACGGAATAAAACCCCGCGAGATGATAGCCGTGGGCGACAGCGAGGGGGATATCCCCATGGTAAAGATGGCGGGATATTCCATAGCTTTCAATTCTTCAAGCGAGAAGCTGTCAGCGGCGGTTGACTATAACTGCGGGACAAGCGATTTCATGGAAGTGTATAAAAAGATAACCGAGATAGGGGAAAAACCTGTGAGATGGCTGGGAAGATCCAGGCATGCCAAGAAAGACCGTTAAAACCTTGAAATGCGTTATGGCGCTGGTCTTATAATATGAGCGTTCCCCGGACGAGAGATGACCATGAATATAAAAATAGGATGCAGCGGGTTTCCTGTAAGATTAAAGGAATATCTGGATTTTCTTGATCTTGTGGAAGTGGACGGGACCTTTCATTCTATCCCGGCAATCTCTACAGCCAGGCGCTGGAGACGCCTGGCCCCGCGGAACTTCGAATTTTCCGTAACAGCCTCCAGCGTAATAACTCACGGCGCTGCCGGCGGAGATGGTGTATCTTTCGCGCGCGAGGTCGGGGTACTCGAGGCGTGGAAGAAAACTAAAGGCGTGGCGAAAGCGCTTGAGGCTAAAGTCATATTGTTCAGGACACCACCGTCTTTTGGTCCGGATACGGCCGGCAGAGAGAACATGAAAAGGTTCTTTACCTCCATAGAAAGAGATGGCTTTGATATGGTCTGGCAGATAGAAGGCGCCTGGCCGGAGAAGGAGATAAAGGCGGTATGCGGGGAACTGGACCTGTCACATTGCGCGGACCCTTTCGCGGGTCCGGTGCAGCATGGAAGGATCCGTTATTTCAAACTGGGGGAAAGAGACACCCCTCACCGCCGCTACACGGGTATTGACCTTAAGCGTTTGAAAGACCTTTGTGAAGATGAATCGTCCCGGACCGACGTCGGGCGCATATATGCCGTTTTTAACAATACCGATATGATGAGGGACGCCCGGAGGTTCGACTGGATAATGAAGAACACGGGGCGGATAAAGGAGATCAACCTTTCTTTTTTGCGGGGCCTTTGCGGGGAGATCGAGTCCCGGGAAGAAGACGCAAATATCCGCCGCCTTACAAGCGAGGCCGAGCGCATAGTTATTCTTATACTGCACACAGATTACGCCAGGGTCGATATTGAGATAGAAAAGTCAAAACTGCGGGAACTTTGCAGAGAGCTTTTCCCGGGCAAGGAATACCTTTACGAAATGATATATGCCAGGCGGTTCGACCGGTTGTGGGAACAGTTCAGGGGAGACAGGGAAGAGTAGGCCGGTCCCGAGCAAAGCTCAAAAACAAAAAAGCAGCCATCCGGCTGCTTTTTTAGTTAGCTTTTCTTTTACCTTTTTTTATTATTTTTAAGGGGGACAGAAAAGCTATAAAAGACCCAAAAACTTTTTCCCATCAACCTACAGAACAAGTATAGCACAACAAAACAGTAAGGCAACTTTTTCTAATTAAAAATATTTAAAAAGCAAGATAGAAAATATAACAGCAAAAAACGCCAGATATTAAAACACATAAATCCATTTAATATAATAACTTAAAATAGAGGAGCATTTCAATGCCGGAGGGCGACAATGCAACCTTACTAAAAAAAAATATAAAGTCAGATTTCTTAACAGTCCGGTATGGTGTCGTCTTCCCATACGAGGACGGGGAGCGGATTGTTGTCTCGGCAAATATACTGAGGTATACTAATAAGTGAGGGTATTATAAAGGGTTGCGAGGGCTCAATGAACTATGCTGTTATAATTAGCTTTACGTTAGGATTATGTATTATCTATCTGTGTTATTACTGTTTCTGCCGTAAACGCGCTGAAAGCGCGCTCCATGATCTTATAGACCGCACCAATATAGGCTATTATAAATGCCGGGCAAGGGACGGCGTGGTGCTGTCCGCCAACCAGGGGTTCGTCAGGATACTCGACCTTGATATGAACCCTGCCGATGTGTCGGGGAGGGCCGAGAGCGAGCTTGTTATATACCTTGACGACAACTTCAGCATAAGGGATCATGTCAGGGCGAAAGGGCATCTTAGCAATTTTGAGTATATTTTCAGGACCCTTAAGGGAAGGGACAAGCGCGCGATATGCAACGCGTACATGTTTAAAGATCCTTATGCCAGAGAAGATGTTGTTGTAGCTCTTATAGAGGATGTTACCGAAGAAAGGGCTTCTTATGAAAAGATGAGGGAGTCTCAGGAAAGGTATGAGAAACTCTTCAAAAGTTCCAGCGATATGGTAGTTGTATTCAGATTTTCGGACCTGAGGATGCAGGAGATAAATCCCGTTACCGAGATCATAATGGGATATGACCAGGAAGACATGCTCAAAAAGACTTTTGACGAGTTCATTCATCCCTCCTGCAGGGACGGGTTCAGGGACGCTTTGCGTGATCTTCTGTTTGCGGGCTCGGCGGTACTGGAGACGGTCCTGGTAACTAAGCCCGGAGAATACAAGGATGTCATGCTGACCTTGAACGCTATAGATATGAAGGAAGAACGGATCGTACTGGCTATGGTCAAGGACGTTTCGTCCATTGTAAAGGAACGAGAAGAAGAGGCCCTTCGCAAAAAAGAGATGGAAGATCTCTGGAAGGGCGCGGTAGAGAGGGAGGAAAGGATAAAAGAACTGCGTAGCGCTCTGGAGAAAGCTGAAAAGAAGATATCAGTTCTCAAAGGAAAAGATGCCCATAAAGAACACGAGGGATAATAAGGCCGCCTGGGTCAATGAGTCGGGCGAACATCATCGCAGGCTCCTTACTACTTCATTTGAAGTGAGGATGCTCAGCATAATATTCGCGCTCATATGCGCGATAATTCTCAGAGATCTGGTAAAAGTCAACATATCACCGCAGATAATTTATTTTTTCTGGGCCTGGCTGGTCACAAGTTCAGTGTATCTTTTTGTGTTCAAAACCAGGCGTGTCTTCAGGAAAAAAGTCCTTAACAATATCCATTTCAGTTACTACTTCATTGGAGTAATATACTCTACATTTATAGTGCACTATCTCGGGGGCGCGGAATGGATAGCTTTTTTCGTGTATCTATTCGACCTTATATACGCCAACGCGCTTCTTGACAGAAAACGAGGCGCATCGGTGACGGCCTTTGTGTTTGTCTGTTATTTTGGCCTTGTGTTAATGGAATATGCGGGGTTTATTCCGCATCATCGGGTGATACCGCTTTATCAATCGGTGTATAACAATTACAGATACGTCTTGAGCACCAGCGTAATAATAGTTGGCATGACGTATTTTCTTATATCATACAGTACGGGGCTTTTTTTCAAAATGCACGATGAGCGAGAGCGTGTGCTGATAGACTCGAAGAACCGTTTCGCGGTAAAATCCAGACAGCTCGAAAGATCGGGCGCCTTCCTGAGGCGTCAGGTTGAGGAGAACGAACGTCTTAAAAAGACCACCATGGACTATATAAAAAAGAAAGAGCTGGAGTTGAATTCTACCAGAAAGGATCTTGAGGACCAGATCGATAAGATGAGGAAAACACAAAGGTCGATGTATTTTATGATAGAGGACCTGAACAACATGAGCCGTGAATTGAAGAGTTCAAGGGACCATCTCGAGGAAAAGGTCCGGGAAAGGACCGATGAGCTGATGGCGATAAGCAGTAAGCTTCACAGGAGCGAGCGCCTGGCCTTTCTGGGAAAACTCGCCGGCAGCATAACGCACGAATTGAAGAACCCTCTGGCGGTACTTAAGAACGCCGCTTATATTATGGACGGTAAGATAAAGCCTCTTGATGATAAGGCACGGAAATACATGGAAATAATGAAAAAAGAGATAGATATCATTGATGGTATCATAGAGGATATAATGGCCTTTGCCCGTACCAAGGTCCTGGACCTTAAAGAAGAAGATCTGAAGAGCGTGGTGGAAAATGCCATCAACCTGCTTGATATTCCCGCTATGGTGGAGCTACGGAAGGACTTCGGAAAGATGCCGCCTGTCATGGTCGACGGCAAACAGCTCAGCCATGCCATAATAAATATAGCGAATAACGCGATAGTGGCCATGAACGGTAACGGTGTTTTGACTTTCAGGATATTAAAAAATGACCGGTACGCGGTTATCGAGATCTGTGATACAGGTCCCGGAATACCGCGGGATCAGAGAGAACTTATATTCGAACCGCTATACAGCAGTAAGCCCAAGGGAACGGGGCTGGGCCTGCCGATAGCTAAAATGATGGTCGAGTCGCAGGACGGGAAGATCGATTTTGTCACCCAGGCGGGAGAGGGGACGACTTTCAGGATCTGGCTCCCGCTGAGGGAAAAAAAGGCCGGGGAGCACCAAAATGGCAAGTAACAAAAAAAAGATAGTTATCGCCGAAGACAATCTCGACCTTTGTTATGTCCTTAAGGAAATACTCGAAGAAAACGGATACGAGACCAATTTTGTACACGATGGCTATTCGCTGATAGATCATCTTAAAAAAAACCGCACGGTAGACGCGGTTATACTGGATCTTATAATGCCCGAAAAAGGCGGAGTGAGTGTGTTCGACACTATAAGATCTCTGTCGCCCGGATCAAAGCTCATAATATATACGGGTTATGCTTCTTATCGGAACTCTGTATTCGCCAGAGGGGCGGATGCTTTCATAGATAAGACGGAAGGCTCGCAAAAGATCCTTAAAACGCTCGCCGAACTCCTGTGACGGACGCTCTCCAACCCACAAAACAGTAGAGAAATCCAGCCCGTTCTGGTAGAATTGTATGACACGAAGATATGGCAGCGGCCCGGGCATCAGGTTCGGGAAGTACCGAGGCCAGAGGGCCGAGGTGAGTGGTCGAATGCGGAGAGGTGGCAGCGACCCGGGCATCAGCCCGGGAAGTACCGAGGCCAGAGGGCCGAGGTAAGTGGTCGAATGCGGAGAGGTGGCAGCGACCCGGGCATCAGCCCGGGAAGTACCGAGGCCAGAGGGCCGAGGT
>CAYVIW010000075.1:0-11657 GCA_964451815.1 uncultured Planctomycetia bacterium
GAGAAAATATGTCCAAATACCGGAAGGGGTCCGCGACGCTGATCTCGCCGAAGCTTTGAGAGCGATGCAGCTGGTGTATTTCAGCAGAAATGCGGCGAAGACCGGCCGTAATCTCGTTAGATACGCCTGGGCAGGAAAGGCGAATCGCCTCTTATATGGTCTGGACAGCCCCGGTCCGGGTGAGTACGATGTGGCGGAGGTATGGCACGGTTCCACGGTTATTAAGGACGGAAAAGAAGAGAACCCCTCTTTTATAAAGGACACGGCAATTAAGGTCGGGGATGTGAGTTTGCCGGATATACGTTTAAGGGAGCTTATAGAACGAGTGCCCGGTGTTTTAGGCGGAAAACACCGGGAAAAGCCTTTTTTTGTTAAATCTCTTTCCACTCGCTTCGCTAACAAGGTTCATATGGGGTTCAACAGCAAGATGAAGACAGTATCACGCGGGGAGTTCATCGGATGGCTCGTCGCCGAAAGAAAGAACATGGAAAAGATGAGAGAGTCTATCAAAAAAGGTATTACGCGTGATGAATTCGAGGAATATCTTAAGCAGTACGAGAGATGGGTAACGCTGCAGGCGGATGCCAGATGGGGACTGCCGAGCAGTGATTCCCGCGTAGCCGGGATAATAGATGGTATGGGGCGCTATTTTGAGCCTTCTTTAGACCTGCCCGTTTTTCTGGATGAAGTTTCTTCGGTCAGGGCGGATATAGTCAGTGTGCTTAACGAGATAGAGTTGAAACCGGGAATGACAGTGCTTTCGCCTGCGGGATATCCGCACGCCATATTCGGCCTTTCCCATCAGACTCATCCGGTAAAGGTCAGAACTCGTGAAGACGGGACTGCGGAATACCCTAAGAATGAGGCCTGGATAGTTATATCAGTGAAGGATGATTCGGGGGAAGAACATATAGTGAATATTGAGCCCCAGCAGACATCGAACGATACTTATAGCTGGGCTGACTTTTACACACCTGTAGTATGGAACGAGTCATCCGGGGAACCTGTTATGAGAAAAGAAGTTACCAGCGACGATATAAGGACTTATGTGGAGGATGGACTTTATGTCGACAGGATAACTGAGCCCGAGGATTTTATCCAGAAGCCGGCCGGCCCCTCTTCTTTTGGTGAAGGCAAAATTTTGATATATGATACTTCTCCCGTATGGCAGTCCAGATACTTTATGGCAAGAAATATAAAGGTCAAAAGGGCCGGTTTAGAGAGTAAATGGAGTAAGGACCAGGAACATCCAGGAGAATGGTCCTATCACGAACTTATAGTCACCGCAGGCCGGGCGCGTTTAATAATAAATGGAGTTCCTCCAATATTGCTGGATACGGGAGATCATGTTTTTATCCCGGCATGGGTTGAGGAATATACGGTTGAATGTCATGCCGAGAAAGGTGATAGGCACATGAGCGCTGATTTTCTGCAGTTTTTTCCGGTAGAGGAGTCTTACCGGGATATAGAGGGAACGGACCGGTCCCCGTCGGACCCCCCGATTTTTGAGCTTGTGAAAAGTACCATAAACAACAGGCGTGCGCGTGCCGCAAAGGCCGCCAACGAGCTGTTAGCTTATATGAATCGTCGCGTTGAGTCTGGCGCTGTTATCGGGCTGACCGAGATAGACAGACAGGATAATACGGCGAAGATGATGGGAGAAATGGCGCAAGTTCTTGAGCTTGCGAAAAATATGGATCTCCCGCAGGATTTGACAGAAGCCGCTGGATATATCAAGGATAATATGGACCAGATCGAGGTGGACAGCGTTATAGCTTCTATAATAATAATGGCCCGAAGGGCCCGGAGGAACGGTACAAATCTGACAATAGGCCTTGAGACAAGCTGGATCCCGGGATATGAGAGGGGTAAATTACAGCACACGGCCATGAATCCTCTTCTCAGGAGCATAGAAGGCTTGGAAAAAACCCTGAAGTCCATGGGGCTAGATAATGTAAAGATAATAGTCGCCGACGGGGATGATCTTGCCGCGGACATATTGAGAGAGGTCAGCCCGGATAAGCTTTCAGAGGTTGTTGTCATGGCCTCACATAATACTATAAATTCTCCCGCATTTGGCGACCTAAGAAGTTCCGGGGAGAAAAGAAGGGCCTTTATCGCGGCTATAAACCCATCGGATCTCCAGGAGTATTACGATACTAACGGAGAGTTGTTTGAGAAGCAGATGGCGATAGAGTTTGTACAGATGCTGTCGATAGCCCTGGAACTTGCCTCCGGCAAGGAAGCTCCGGATATTCCGATATTAGCTGAATATGACAAAGACCTCAGGATAGTTCTTTTCCTGCCCCAGCCGGAAAAAATGACATACAACGAGTTGGATGTCTTCTACCGCATGAAACTCCGGGCCCTTCAGTCTGCCTGATCTCAAAGAGTACGAAGAGGTGTCATTCCCGCGAACGAAGAGGCGTCATTCCCGCTTTCGCGGGAATGACGTATTTGTCCCACACCCTTATAGACACATTTCTGGGGAAAAATCTTTCACTTTTCTTTGCTAAAAAACACTGGTTTTTCAGTAGATTTGTAAGTTGTTTGTTGAAAATGGTTTAGAGTAAAGCGAAACGTCCCCTTATGCGTTCGTTTTTATGTTTATTTTTTCGAGACAGGCAGGATTTGTTAAACATAAAAAAGCAAGATAATCGGGTTGATTTTATTTTTTAAAGTGCTATGATATTAGGTAATAAGATAAAAAAAAGCCAGAAAAGCCCTTTTACTTTTACCTTTTATTTGAAAGCGGGTAAACGGAGTGGGAAAGGCATTTCTTACACTAACTATAAATATTAATAAGTATGCACATTATGCTAAAAAATAATCGGATCATCAAAATAGTGGCTGTTATGGTTGCGGCTATATTTCTGCACCAGCAGTTGGTCTGGGCACAGGGGGATGTGGCGTCGGCCGCTCCCGATGTGGCCGTTCCGGCGAAAAGCGATATCACTCAAACGCTCAGGACTGCGGGGATAGATGTCCCGGCCGAACTCGCCCAGATAGAACGCAAAGATCTTAGTGGCTCAAAAGACCTCGTAATAAACATCCAGGACGCGCACTCGTCGCTTTCGGCGCAGTACTCAATAGTAGCTCTTCTCCGTAACCTTCTTGAAAATTACGATCTCAGGGTCGTGGCCATAGAGGGCGGGCAGGGCTATATAGACACTTCGATACTTAAAAGTATCCCGGACCACTCAATAAGGGAAAAGACCGCTGAATATCTTATGAAAGAAGGAAAGATATCCGCGGGAGAATTTTTCTCGGCGATAACGTCTGAAGACGTGGCGCTGTACGGGGCGGAGGACAACGAGCTTTACAGGGAAAACCTGAGGATATTCCGTGATATACATTCTGTGAACGGAGAGAACACCGCTTACATGGGCCGCATACTCAGAGCATTAAGGCAGCGGGGAGAAGAGGTATATTCCAGGGAGCTCAGCCGTTTTCTGTACAGGGCCCGTCTCCACCGGGAAAGTAAAATAAGCCTCGATGTCTATTGGGGTTTTCTGAAAGAGATATGTGACAAAACAGGGTTCTCCACCGAGGATAGAGAAAGCATAAGAGGTTTTATTGATTCCGTGCGCCTTGAGAAAGAAATAGATCTCACGCGGGCTACAAAAGAGAGGAACGTCCTCATAGAGGAGCTGATCGGGACCGCTACCAGGGAAGATCTGGAAGAGATAGTCGTTACTTCCGTTTCCTTTGAGAAGAAAAGGATAGACCAGGTCGAATACCATGCATGGCTCAGGGGTTTCGCTGAAAATAAGGGTGTGGACATGGCTCTTTTCCCGGAGCTCGCGAAGTTCGTCGACTACGTCGTGTCGTACCGCGAACTGGATGTGATCGGTCTTGCGTCGGAGCTGAAAGATATAGAGGAAGCCGTCATGGAGCGGCTTTTTTCGACAGAAGAGGAAAGAGAGCTTTACAGCCTGACAAGATCGGCGGATCTTATCAAAAGGATGTTTGAGATAAAACTCGCCGGCGAAGAGGTCCACGAGCTGGAGGCGGTCCTGTCAGAAGAAAATTTCACATGTCTTTTTTCGGTTTTAGATGTAGACCCGCTAGATGCCGGACGTATCGAAGCTCTGCTGGCTGACGCCCGCAAAGCCCTTGAATTCTACCGTGTGGCGGAGGAACGTAACTATGTCATGCTGGAAAACACCGTAGCGGCCATGCGCAGGGAAGGCAAGACCGTAGCCGCGCTTATTTCCGGCGGTCACCATTCAACCGGCCTCACTGAACTTATGAAAGATAGAGGGCTGTCTTATCTCGTATTGATGCCCAAGACCTTTGTCAACGAAGAAAGGCCCTATGTGGCCGTGCTTACCAGAAAGACAGGCCCGTATAGAGAGCTTGCCGGAACAGGCGACCATTATCTGGCCCTTGAGGCCCTTTCGGATAAAGGCGACATTACCTTGTTCGCGTCGGCTTTCGCTTTATTCCTCAGCGAGGTCAGAAAGTCGGGAAAAGATATAAATGAAGAGATAGAGAAGATGGTCGCGAAGTATGATGAGCTTCAGAGAACAATGCCTCAGGAAAGAAAAAAGGACAGAAGGTTCGATCCGGTCAAGCCTGAGGAGCTGAGAAGCTATCTTCGGGGTGCTAACGTAACAGAGGCAAATTCCGGAGAATACATGGTGGAATTCGCCGGGGGAGCCTACAGAGTAAGTAACGGGGAAGTTGAGTCCATCGGGCCCGACGAGCGTTACGCTCAGGAAGTTTCGTTCATTTCCCGATCGATCTACGATCTTCGAGCGCAGCACCTCTTGGCCTATCAGCAGTGGGTGCTTAACGCGGTATCAGGCGTAAGACAGCTCTTTTCATCCGGGCCCGGACGTATTCCGGCCCTCGAAACACGAGAGACAGACAAAAGTCCGCCTGACGAACATGCCGGTGAAAGAAAGTCCGCTTCGCCCAGGCCGGTTTTTGACGTTCCTGACGACCAGCTCCTTAACGAGCTCAACCATGGATTTCTGGTGCCCCATGTAAGAAGGGCCACGGCTATAAACTTGAGGATAGCGGATGCCATGGGTCTGCCCGATGAACATGTCAAACTGCTCAAATACGCCTCACTGCTTCATGATGTTGGAGCGGGTATAAGGGGTAAGAACGAAGAAGTATTTGCCGTGTATAAACAGAAACTCCGGGAGAAATACCCTGACCTTAATCTCAAAATGGCTGTCGATGCAATAATAAAGGAAGAGGCCGATAAAAAAGATATGGACCCGGCAGAGCTCTCCGCGGAAGAAAGATACCGCCTTTTCAGGGCCGGACTTGGCCGGATATGGGGCCGTGAGCTCACGGTCACAGAGGAAGAGATGGCATATTCGGTTTTTGACGTGCCGTCCAACAGCATACGCATAATAAAGGAAAGCGGCATAGAAATGCCCCGGAACCTCGAGATACTGATAAAGTATCATAACGACTATCCCGGGTTCATAAGGGATGCCCCTGCCCTCAAAGAAGAGCTGTCCATACCTGTAGAGGCCGCGGCAAGACTCATAGCGATACTTTTTCTGACAGATAATTTCGAGCACGGCAACAATTTCAACACACAAGTAAGGCAGTACAGAAGACCAGCGACCGAGAATTTTAAAGATACGCTTGATTTTATAAGAAAGAAATTCCAACAGAGCGGGATAAAAGAGGAACGTGTTATCGATGCCCTGGTCGGGCTTTTAGCCCGGAAAGATCGGGTCATTTTTGATGCCGTGCTTGATGCCCGGGAAGACGCGCAAATAACGCCTGAAGACGAGGAGTTCATAAAAAGTCTCGCGCTTTATCGAAAACCCTATTTTTTAAGACGGTTACTTGAACGGCTCTTTATCTTTTTCAGGGCAGAGATCCGCAAGACCATAGGTAGCCTGAGGCGGCATATAGCCGGAGACGGGTCTCCATTAAGGGCAATGGCCGCGTATGCAAGGAAGTCCTCTCTTGATATGTTCAAGGAAGCCCCGAAAGACATTAAAACACTTATGTGGAATTATGGTCTGGAGTTGACAGAGGATGACATCGAGGACCTTGAGGATCCTTTTTTCAGCAATGTTATGAGGGGCATCCTTGAGACGGTCCGCAAGATAGGGCTTGATGAAAATGTTCTGAAGAGGATCTATAAGCCGACAAAGATAACCGAAGTAGACATACCGGTCGTAATGGATTCGGGAGAGACAAAGACTTTTAAGGGATACAGAGTGCTTCATAATGACGCGCGAGGCGCGGGAAAAGGAGGGATACGTTTTCATCCGGCCGTAACACGCGGTATGGTGAGGGCCCTGGCGACCGACATGACCTGGAAGAACGCCATAGTGGGGGCTCCTTTCGGCGGAGGCAAAGGAGGCATCGCCGTAAACTCGGGTGAACTTTCGGAAAAAGAGATGGAACAACTTTGCCGGGGTTATGTGCGCGAGCTTATGTCCAAAGACGCGCGGGCAATAGGTGTTTTTGACGATGTTCCGGCCCCCGATGTCGGGTCTTCGGCCCGTGACATGGCCTGGATGAGGGACGAGTTCGAAAAAATAAAAAGAGAACCGGCTCCGGGTGTCATTACCGGAAAGCCCGTATCCCAGGGCGGGTCCGAAGGCAGAACGAAAGCCACGGGCCAGGGGATATTTTACGCTACAAGGGAAGCGGTGAGGACATTCGGGGAAGAGCTCGGTATCGGGACGGATATGACGAGGTGCTCCTATTCCGTCCAGGGAGCGGGAAACGTGGGACTCGCGGCTGTCAGGATACTTTTCGATAACGGCAGCCGGGATATCAGATACATAAGCGATGTTTCAGGGGCTCTATATTTCAGGGAGGGGATCACAGAAGAACTGTTGAGCGCGATAGAGACCCATATATCCCAAAAAGGCCTTCTGAAGGACTTTATCCATGAGGGCTCGGAATTCGTCCCGGGTGAAACCGTATTGGAGGCCGAAGTGGATGTGCTCATACCTGCCGCTCTCCAGAACCAGTTGCGAGCCGATAACGCGGACAAGATCAGAGCGAAACTTATAGTTGAGGGAGCCAACGGACCCACAACACCTGAAGCGGACGAGGCGCTGAGGGCAAAAGGCGTGGTTTTTGTCCCGGACATACTGGCTAACGCGGGAGGCGTGACGGTATCGTACCTTGAATGGGTCCAGAACATACAGGAAGAGCACTGGCATCCTGAGGCAGTGGATAAAATGCTCGAGGAAAGGATGGTCAGGGCATTCCATGACGTCGTAAAGGTGAGCAGAGTATACAAAACGGATATGAGGCAGGGGGCCATGATGCTGGCTCTGATGCGCGTGGCTGACGCTGAAACCGCCCGTGACAGGGATATCATGGCCACATCAGCGAGAAGGTACCCTTACAGGAAAGAAGTAGAATTTTTTTATCCTTACACATACGAAGAGCTGAATGAAATAGTGGAAAGAAAAGAGCTCTCAAGGCTTATTACCGTTCTTGAAAAAAGAAAGAAAGCCCATCTGGACGATATAGCCGCCCAAGCTCTGGAAAAGTTCTCCGGCTCCGGGGGCGTTGTCCTGATAGCCGGGCCGGTGGCTGTAGGTAAGGCCTCTCTGGCCGAGAACTTGAGAAGTGAGTTTGTTGGGAGAGGCATCGGGGCGAAAGTGCTGCACTTTGACTATCATAATTCCCCGGAAGCTCTGGAAAGGCTTCTCAACGGAGGAACTCTAGGTGTGAGTCCAGCGGAAAGGTATTATTCCGGTGACGGGGCTGACCGTATATGTCTGGAACAGGGCGAGATCCTGATAGTGGAAGGACTCGAGGCCTTCTCGGAAGAGGTTATAGACACCATTGAGCGTAAGGGCCTCAAGAGCTATAAAGTGTTCATGAACACGGCGCCTTCCATGAAGCTCAGGGATAATTACCCCCTTACTTCACTTCATGCGCGCATGATGAGGGACATGCTGGACCGGTTCTTGACCCAGGGTTCCAGGCCGTCGGAAACGGTATTCTTCCTTATGGCCCGCCGCGAGGAAGAACTGGCCAAAGTATATCCCAGATGGCATCTGGCGGACGCTACGGTCGAAGCTTATCTTCCTTATGAACTCCCTATCCTTAAGCGGGAACTTTGGAAAGAGCTTAACGACGACCTCGGAAGCGTACGCCGTGAACTTGCCAATGCCGGGAGCGACCCTGCTCGTTCCGATGCAGCATATGTAGAGAACTTGAGCAATGTTCTCGGGGAGATGGAGACGCTCCGGCATCTGCTCGAGCCTGTGGCCATGGCGCCTGCCAATGTGAAGCTCCCTGAAACGGCTGTCCTCAGGCAGTTCCTCAGCGAGGGGAACATAAAGAGGCCCCATAGCCCCGCGGTTGTGGCCGGGGCGGTGATCGCCATATTGTCGGCGGGGCTTTTATCCGCGGCAGGATGGGCCCAGGCCGGCTCAGCTGTGATCTCACGTTATATCCCGGAATTTTCGGAAGGCGCGTGGGGTATGTTAGCCCTTGGTACGTTGTTGCTCGCGGGCGGGGAAAGGGGGGGGATACAGAAACTTTTTGACCGTTTTTACGGTAAACCCCGGGAAATAGATACAGGGGTCGCAACAGGGACCCTTAAAGAAGATATAGAGACCGGCCTGTCCCGGATGGACCCGGCGGTCTTAAGGGAGCAATATGACAAAGGTTATCTGGAGATCAACGTTCCCGTAATGCCTGATCCGGAGCTGGGGACAGGGGAGATCCTGGTCGATATTTATTACAACCCGGCACGGGTAAAATACGATCTTTCTCATAAACCGGTCTCAGAAAGCGTAAAGGAGGACCATACAGACGACTGCAAATTATGCGATATCGCCGACCGGGAAGTAATTTTTATAGGTAACAAGAGAAAGATATATGTCAACGGGGCTCCCTATGTCGTAGCCGTAAACATAAATCCATATTTTAAAGACCAGATAATGCTGGTTTCGGACAGAAAAGAAAGCCATATCCTCTCCAGAAAGAAAATAGAGGATATGCTTACTTTCCAGAAAGCTCTCGGCGGGTCATTCAGCGGGCACTATAACGGTGTAAACGCGGGAGCGAGCGTATTGCATTTCCACGCGCATTACAGAAAGCATGAGACCCCGGTTTGGAGGAACATCAGAGAGGGCAGGGTGACGCTTGAGGATATAAAACACGAGGGCAGCTGTTCTACCGCTTTTTTGAAGGGCTGGGGCGGGACGGTCCAGATATTCGAAGGCAGGGATATATCGGAACTATCGGGTATCCTGTGGGACGCGGTAGATATTCTCAGGGCTGAGAATATACCGCACGGCATGGACTGGAGGATAGAGGACGACGGGACCATGCAGGTACTGCTCCACAGGATAAAAAGGCAGCATATGACCCACAGTCATACTATAGGCGGAGGAGCGGCGGAGAGGTCCGGATATATCCTGATCAAAAGCATAGACATGATGGAGCTCATAAAGGAAGAGAGAAAATTCAAGGCGGAGTTTCTGACGGATATAATCCGGTATATCCATTCCACTTCTCTCGACAGGGAAGATATAGACGCGCTGTCTTTGCGCAAGACCCCTCCTGTGGAAAGCATAACGCCGGACGACACCGTCTATATCTCCGACAATACCGCTCCTGGGTACCTCGGCGAATATGTCAAAAAAAGGTTCGAGGACATAGAAAAGGCCACGGCGCCTTCCGGAGAAACCGTTTTACCGAAGATGTATCTCGAAGGCGGCAGGCGCATAGATAAAAGAAGGATCCAGTCCGGTGACCGTGTGTACTCTGTAACTAAAGTTTTCTGGCGGGGAGCTTACAGAAAAAAGACCAAGATGGCCGATTATTACGGAGTTAACACCGCGCACCCGCCGGGGTTCTGCCGGATATGCGACCTGCCCGTCGAGGAAAAACTTTTCGGCATGGACATAGAGGGCCATGAATACGGCGTATACGTAAACAAGAATATTTTCATGCCCTACCATATTCCCCCTATATCCCGCGAGCCTTTCTCGCAGGATATAGGGGGAAGGTTCCTCGACATATATCTTTTTATGAGGGCCCTGGGGCAGGGTTTTGAATGTTTCCTGTCGAGTTCCGGACCCGCCAACACGCTTCACTTTCATTTCCAGATAGGAAAAAAGAAGTCAGTTTTCTTTGATGAACTGGACAGCGGCAACCTGAGGAAATTCAGGGTAAAAAGCGACAACAAAGCCGTGAAAAAGAGTCTTATCAAGGGGTGGCCCATGGAGGTCATACTCTTCGAGTCGGATGAACCCGTATCTCTTCAGCTGGAGATAGACAAGATAGTCGCGGAACTTAAGAACAGGGAAATATGGTATGACTTTTTATTGTCCATGGACGGCGATACCGCAAGGGCCGCCATAATACCTATAGCCGATCCACGGCCGGATGATAAGTGGAAGGTAATAGACCCCCCCGGGTTCACGCGCATTGGAGGGTCCGAAGCCGGCGGCGATCTTATTGTAACGACCAGGGAGATGTGGGACCTGGTCAAGGAGCATCCGGACGCTTTTGTCAGGGGGCTTGAGGCGGCTTCATACCGCGGTATTCTTGGAGAACTTAAAAAACAATGGAAACTGAAAGAGATAAAAGAGGAGGACATCAGGTTCGTCAGAGGCCAGTTCTCCGATATGATACGGGACATAGCTGACCGCGGGGCAAAGATGGTCATAATGTCCGACATGAACGCCACGATGACAGAAGCGGAGATGCCCATAACACCCGATAACCTCGGCGTGATCATAGATTTCCTGGAAGCCGGCCATGATTTTGTGGTGCTTTCGGGTAACAGCAAAAATAACGTTGACAGGCAGTTCCTTAATGTTCTTACTGAGACGCTCGAGGGCAGGGAGGAAGAGCTACTCGGCAGGCTGACGGTAGCGAGCGCGAGCGGGACCCAGATATACAGATATAAACCCGCCTCCGGAAAATTCGAATGCGTTTTCAGCGCTGACATGAAAAAAGAGCTTGGAGAGGATAAATATGTGAGACTTCTTGAGGTTCTTGATGAAGTGTTGGAAAAACAAGGGGTCCGGAAGATGCTCGACGAGATAATGGGGTGGGATTTCAGGGATGAGGAATGGAAAGAACACAAAAGGAAGACTGTGGACACCCGGGAGGTTGGCGGGCATGTCACTCAGGTGACGCTCAAGTTACTCGGCAAGGACGCCACTTACGAGGAAAAAAAGCGTTTCAAGGACGCGCAGCGCGCAAAATACGGCGACAAAGCGGAAGATATAAGATACGCGTACGAAAGACACATAAGGGAGGTCCTGGAGTCTGAGAACATAGGCGTCGAGACGAGGACCGCGGGATTGAGTTCCATAGATATAACCCTCAAGGGCGTTAACAAGGACTACGGCGTAAGGGCGATAAGGGAGGTAGTGGGGTATGACCCGGAAAACGTGGAAATAGTTTACTTCGGGGACGCTTTTGAGCCTGACGGGAACGACGAAGCAGTCTTTGACAGCGTAGACAAAGTTGTAAATGTGGGCAAAGAGGTCGATATCTCAGGGAGCCGGCATTTCAGAGAGAACATCCGGTTTGTTCAGCTCCCGGACTCCGGGCCTGCCGGGTTCAAGATATTAATGGGGACGGTCCTGAACGATCTGAGAGAAGAGACGCCGCGGCCGGAAAAAGGCAAACACGCGTTCCGGGCCCTGTCCGGATATTCGCTGCTCGGCCTGGGCGGGGGC
>CAYVIW010000076.1:0-81205 GCA_964451815.1 uncultured Planctomycetia bacterium
AAAACACCTGCATGAAACCTGGTGAAGGGATATTCGGTTGTCAAAAAGCGCTCAGCGAACTATTGCGACACAGTCTCGCAGGGGAAATCGTCCGTCCCCTCGAGGGCATACCGCTCCTTCCCCCTTTGCCAATGGAATCGTTAATGCAATATCGTAACGGAATATATTGGATTATCTTTTAGGTTTTTTAGAGAAGACGAGCGCGTTTTTGCGTCTTGTGACACTTACTTTTCCGGGGAGGTCCAGAGATTTACCCTTCTCCGACGAACGGATAAGGCGTTCCATATCCATCCAGTGCCTGAAGGTGAGCTTTTTCATCTCACCCCCGGCCTTGCCGAAAAGTTCCTTGCATATCTCTTTCTGAACGATCTTAGGCTGGACCAGAAGTTCGCTGAGGCCTATACTGTATCGCCCGCGGACGGACCTGGTGGTCCTTTCCCCGGACTCTTTCTTTACAGTATCCAGCACGCACATGTCTTCTCTGACAGAGTCCGACAGATTGACCAGGGCCCTTCTTATCCTGGGGTTGATCTTCTCAAGCGCCGGTATCACCTCATGCCGGAGACTGTTACGGAGAAATCTGGTATCGGCATTCGAGCTGTCTTCCACGTGAGGTGTGTCGGCGGCGTCAAGGAACAACAATATATCGCGTCTAGCGACGCGTATCAGGGGACGGACCACTCTTATACCCCGTTCGTTACGCACAGGCGGTATACCTCCAAGGCCGGCGGTTGAAGAGCCTTTTATGACCCTCATAAGAACCGTTTCGGCCTGATCGTCCATGTTATGTCCAGTGGCGATAACTCCACATTTTTGTTTTTTCGCGGCGCTTATCAGAAAATCATATCTTCTTTTCCTGAGATACTCCTCGACAGATATTTTATTTTTTACCGGCCGATGAGCGGTTATCCCGGTATGTTCACAATGCACCCCGAGCTTCCCGGCTAGATCTATCACGAACCTTGATTCGGCGGCAGATTCTCGCCCTCTAAGACCGTGGTCAAGATTGGCCGCTATGATCTCTATACCGGCGGAACGCCTTATATCTATCAGGGCCCTCAAAAGACATACCGAATCAGCTCCCCCCGAAACAGCGACAAGCACACGGTCGCCTTTTTTGAGCATATCGTAATGACGTATCGTGTCCTTGACAGCTTTAAGAAAATTGGTCCTGAATGTCTTTTTTTTCACTTGAAGATTTCCTCTCGCGTCGCTTTATCTCTTCTTCCTGACTGTATACGCACCCGCAATAATTCTGGCGGTAAAGTCCCCACTCCCCGGAAAGCTCGATCGCCCTCTGAAACCCGCCCTTTTTCTTGAAATCCGAGCATATGAACTTTTCACCGCCGATATCCCTTCCCGCAAGGTTAACTTCTACAACGTTTTTCATCGGACTTACGGTCAGTGTGGTAGTGAAAGCGTCGAACATATGTTTTTTCATATATTCATATGTTCTTTTTAGACGGAGTCTGTAACATATCCCGCATCTACTACCCCCTTCCGGCGAATGTTCCTCGCCCTTAACGCACTCGAACCATATCTGTCTGTCATACTTTCCTTCTATGAGCTCTATGTTCCATTCGCGGGCGGCCTTTTGGGCGGCCTCGAGCCTTTTTTTGTACTCGTCGACCGGGTGTATGTTGGGGTTGTAAAAAAAACCCGTCACAGTGTGCCCTTCACAAAGGAGCCGCTCTATTACCGACGTGGAGCAAACACCGCAACATATGTGCAGAAGTATTTTCATATTATCACCTTTTCCACCTCTTCGGCCTTCCCTCTTACCTCCTGGCTCTTTGCCCTCATAACGTAACCGAATAAAAATCCTCCGCTATCTCAAATCCGGGATACGCTTTTATCATTTCGCGCAATTCATCAACCGACCGATACTTACGGCTTATATGCGTCAGAATGACCTTTTTCACGCCAAGTTCTTTCACCATTGATATGACCTCGGGAAGAGACGCGTGGCTGTGGGGCCTGGGCCTTTCCGGTTGCTCCATATAGGTACAATCCTGTATAAGAAGATCCGCCCCACGGGCAATAACCTTAAGGTTATCACATACTTCCGTATCCCCCGAATACACTACTTTTCGTCCCTTCACCTTTACCGATACATCTTCGAGCTTCACGAGTCTGCCTCCTACCTCCACGCTGCCTTTTTCCTTCAGCACCCCGCACAACTCACCTTCCGCAGGTAAGCCCATCTGGCGAAGCCTGTCAGGATCTATTGACATGCTGTCGTTCTCAAGAAAAGCGTAAGCCACCGCCGGGATACTGTGTTTTACAGGTATGGATATTATACGAAAATTATCACCGCTATGGACATCCTTTACTTTAGATCCTACGGACCCGACCCCTTTACCCTTTACATCGAATTTCCCCATAGGGTAGATGATACCTATACTTCTGGACATCTTCCTTATCTCCGGGGCATGGACGAACAGCGGCCTTTTCCTGCCTTCAAAGCCCATGGTGTCTATAATACCCGCAAGCCCCAGGCAATGGTCTCCATGCCAGTGAGTTATGAAGATATGGTCCATCTTCATTATGTTGACCCCGGCTTTAAAAAGCTGCCGCTGGGTACCTTCTCCGCAGTCAAAAAGACATGGGAACAGCCGGAGGTGTTCATACTCCAGATACACAGCCGCATGACCTCTCTGCCTGGTAGGTATGCCCGCAGCGGTCCCCATTATTTTTATAGTTATCCTGGACATTTTATTTTTGCCGGCCCGATACAGAGGCCTCCTGGTCTGCCATCCAATACCTGACAGACCGGCGCAGACCTTCCTCTGTAGTTATGCCGGGGTTGTATCCGAGCATATTTTCCGCCCGTGAGATATCATAGACCCTGTCTTTGAAATACTTTTTAAGTTTCCTTCTTACCGGCGGTAGGACCGCCATAATATTTACTACCCAGCGCGGTATAACGAACGGTCCGGGGGCGCCTGACTCATCAGCTATTATCTCAAGGAACTTCCTTATGGTTATTACCTCCCTGTCGGCTATCATAAAAGACCCGCTCAGGGCTTCTTCCTTATTCAGAGCCTTTATCAGGGCTTCGGTAACGTTACCCACATACACAAGCGCGAGCCGGGAATCCATACCGGGAGTATCAAGTATCGGAACACGGCGCGCTCTCACGGCACTTATGATATTGCCCAGCGCATGGGGTTCCTCCTCCCCGTAAACCATGCAGGGCCTTATTATAACAGTATCAAGCCCCTTTTCCCTGTATTCAACCACTACTTTTTCGGCCTCTGCCTTGGACCTTCCGTACGCGTCCGAAGCCTTGTAGGGGAGGCCGTCGTAAAGAGGCACATCCTTGTTCCCGCTCACTACAGATACCGAGCTCAAATAGATAAGCCTTTTAACGCCTCCGGCGTAACACGCCCGGCATACGTTCAAAGTGCCTTGCGCGTTATCCCTCAAAAGTTTTTTCTCGTCACTGTCCCACACTCTTGCCGCGCAATGATATACGGCATCGGGCGCCGAGAGGCTCAAGGCCTTCTCGAAACTCTCAGAGTCGGTAATGTCTCCCTCCGCCAGAGAAACACTCATAGCGGCCAGGCCGTCACGCCTGCTGGTCTTCCTGACCAGCGCCCAGACCTCATGCCCTTCGCTTAAAAGACGCCGAGCCAGGTCCCCGCCTATGAACCCTGTAGCCCCGGTCACCAGTATCCTCATGGCACGTCCTTTCTTCCATAAACGAATTTCATGACAAGTATCCAGAGGCACAGAACAAGAGATACCCCGTTGGCAGCGACCACCGGCAAAGCCCCCAGGAATATTCCATAGACAAACCACAGAAATATCCCTGTCGTAAGAACTACATACATAGAAACCGAGATATCCCTGACCTTCCCGGTCTTAAGTATCTTCAGTATCTGCGGGATAAAGGATATCGTCGTACATGTCCCCGCGATAAACCCTATTATCCCTATGTGTATCGTTTCCATTTAATGTCCTTTTGACGCGTTAACTCGCCTTTATCGTCGTACGTGTTAAGTCGTATATTTTGTGTTATTGTATCCCCTTGCCTCTTCCCTCTTTGCTACTTTATGAACCTGAAACAGAACGGGTAACGGTATCTTATGCCATTACTTGCCGCTATTGCCGCTTTTATTACCTGTATTATCGCGAAAAACGCCACTACCACAAGAAAGACCAGACCCACTATAAGGAACGCGAGCGCCGCTCCGATCATACTGTATATAAGAAGGCTTATCTGAAAATTAAGCGATTCCTTGCCCTGATCGTCCACAAATTCATATTCATCTTTCTTGGTGATCCATATAAGGAACGGTACCAGAAAGTTGGCGAAGGGTATCAGCACCCCGGCAAAAGCGCCCAGATGGCACCACATGCCAAGAACATTCGCGCTCTTTCCGGAAGAAATATCATCCCTGACGGTTACATTTTCCATGATCCTCCTTTGAGTTGTTCGCGGGGGCGCGTTAACCCACCTCTATCGTCTTGCGTCGGTTCAGTTAGACTCACCATGTTCGGTGCGTCGTACGTGTCGCGTTGTGTACTGCCATTAGCTCCTACCGCTGACCCCTTCCTCCTCCGAGAGCATCTTCTTAAGCCTGGAGACCTGGTCCCGGTAAACTATGGCCTTCTCGAACTGGAGATTCCTTGCTGCTTGTTCCATATCTCTTTCCAGGTCGGATATTACCTCGCGTATATCGTATTCGCTCGATGATTCGCCCGTCGCTTCCTGGACTATCTCCTTTGCGCGGCGGTACGCCTCTATGCCCTCGACCACGGCTTTCTGTATGGTCCGAGGCTCGATCCCTTTCTCAAGATTGTATCTTATCTGCTTCTTTCTTCTCTTTTCTGTTATGTCGATGGTCTCTTTCATAGAGCGTGTAACGGTATCCGCGTAAAAAATAACCTCTCCGTTGACATTCCTGGCGGCGCGTCCCGCGACCTGAATAAGAGAGGTGCCGCTCCTTAGAAAACCCTCCTTGTCGGCGTCGAGTACCGCGACAAGAGAAACTTCCGGAAGGTCCAGCCCCTCCCTCAAAAGATTTATCCCCACAAGGCAATCGAATTTGCCTAATCTGAGATCGCGTATTATCTCTATGCGGTCGAGCGCGTTGATCTCGGAATGAAGATACCTCACTCTCAGCTTTTTCTCCTCAAGATATCTGGTAAGCTCCTCCGCAAGGCGTTTTGTAAGGGTAGTGACGAGTACCCTTTCCCCTTTCTCCGCGCGCCGGGTAACCTCGACCACTATATCGTCTATCTGACCTTTGGTCGGACGCACAGATATGGCCGGGTCTACCAGTCCAGTGGGCCTTATGACCTGCTCGGCTATGACAGCGCTGGACGAGAGCTCATATTCGCCCGGCGTAGCCGAGACAAAGACTAGTTGCCCCACTTCTTCCATGAACTCATCGAACGTCAAGGGGCGGTTATCCAGCGCCGAAGGCAGGCGGAACCCGTATTCCACAAGCGTCTTCTTCCTGGCCTGGTCCCCATTATACATCGCGCGTATCTGCGGCAGCGTTACATGGGACTCGTCTATTATAACAAGCATATCGTCGTCAAAATAATCCAGAAGACACCAGGGCCGGCTTCCCGGCTCTCTCTCTGAAAGATGCCGGGAATAGTTCTCTATACCGTTGCAATACCCCAGTTCGCTCAGCATATCCAGGTCATATTTAGTCCTTGTCTCCAAGCGCTGTGCTTCCAGAAGCTTACCGGCATCGCGAAGTTCGCCTAACCTCTCAGTAAGCTCCACAGAAATAGAGCGCACGGCCTTTTTTATTTTTTCCTCAGTTGTCACAAAATGCTTGGCCGGATATATGGACGCCTTCTCGAGATCTGTAACGATGTCCCCGGTCACCGGGTCTATTTCAGATATTCGCGTTATCTCGTCCCCAAAAAGCTCTATGCGATACGCCGTCTGCTTGTATGACGGGAACACCTCAACTATATCTCCCCTGACCCTGAACCTGCTTCGCTCAAGCACGACATTATTGCGCTCATATTGTATGTCGACAAGTTTCCTGGCCAGCTCATCCCTTGGAAGATCATCTCCTTTCTTTATGTTAACAAGCATTGTGGAATAATCCTCCGGAGAACCCAGACCGTATATGCAGGATACGCTGGCAACTATCAGCACGTCGCGCCTTGAAAAAAGAGAACTGGTCGCGGAAAGCCGCAGCCTGTCTATGTCCTCATTTATCGAAGCGTCCTTTTCAATATACACGTCGGTCTGAGGCACATACGCCTCAGGCTGATAATAATCATAATAGCTGACAAAATATTCGACCGCGTTATCCGGGAAGAACGAACGGAACTCGGCGTAAAGCTGGGCCGCCAGGGTCTTATTATGAGATATCACCAGGGTGGGCCGGTTGAGCTTAGTTATTATGTTAGCCATCGTGAAGGTCTTACCGCTGCCTGTAACTCCCAGAAGGGTCTGCATCCTGTTGCCGGAACTTATTGAGGAGACCATTTGCGCGATAGCCTCGGCCTGGTCGCCCGCGGGCTTTAGATCCGTTATCAGATCGAACCGTTCCATCAAATGTCCTTGTATATTATCTCCATACTGAAGTCCACGGGCTTAACCGCGGCTGTCATATATCCGCTAGAAATGATGTCCACTCCCGTTGAGGCGTATTCCGCGACATTGCGCGGCGTTATGCCTCCCGAAACCTCCAGAAGCACGCTTTCTTTCTTACCGGCAGTATCCCTGCGCTCAACCGCCTGCTTTATTGTCGAGGGCGTCATATTGTCCAGCATTATTACGTCCGGCTTCTCCGAAAGAGCGGAGTCGAATTCCGCGAGGGTCTCTACCTCTATCTCTACCTTTACGTTCTTCTGCACAGAGGCCCTGGCGCGCCTGATCAATTCTTTTACCACCACAGAGGTGTCCGTGGTCTTCATCTGCATAGCCGCGGCCCTTATGTGGTTATCCTTTATGAGCACCATATCCCACAGGCCTTTCCTGTGGTTGTAGCCGCCCCCTACCGTCACGGCATATTTCTGAAGATACCGGTATAACGGTATGGTCTTTCTTGTGTCGTATATCATGACCCCCGTACCCGCAACGGAATCGACCATCTTTTTTGTCGCGGTGGCCACACCGCTCAAGAACCCGAGAAAATTAAGAGCCGTCCTTTCGGCTTTGAGTATCGCCTGGGCATTACCTTCCACAAAGGCTATCTCCTGAGACGGGGCTATAGTATCACCATCCTTAACAGCCGGCCTGAATTTTAGCGCGCAGTCTACCGCGGCGAACACCCTCTCCACAATGTCTATTCCGCAGACCGATCCTTCCTGTCTGGATATTATAACGCCGTCGGCGTCGAGAAACCTGTCCAGCACGGACTGGCCCGTTATGTCACCCGTCCAGACATCCTCTCTAAGAGCGAAACGTATGATTCTATCCACACGCCTTTTGTCTATTTCCGTCATGTCAGTCCGCCCTCCCGCGTTCGATCTTTTTCTTAAGCGACTTTACCTCCGAGCGCGTAAGCCTGCGGTATTCCCCTCTCTTTATTCTCCCTATTGAAAGCCCGGCGTATCCCGTCCGTTCGAGCTCCACGACCCTGCTTCCCGCAAGATCGAACATCCTTCTTATCTGCCTTTTCCTGCCTTCATGCAGACTGATCCGGTAAACCAGCTTCCCCAAACGCTCTATCCCGCAAGGCGAGGTCTTCTTGCCGTCGATCTCGACACCGGAAGCTATCATTTTCAGAGCTTTTTCCTCCAGAGGATATTCGGTTCTCGCGATATACTCTTTTTCTATCTCAAAAGAGGGATGAGAAAGCCCGTGCGCGAGATCACCGTCGTTGGTCAGAATAATAAGGCCGGTGGTGTCCTTATCGAGCCTCCCCACCGGGTAAAGTCTTTCCTTGACGCCGCGGAACATATCGGTTATTTTTTTTCTGCCGTGGGTATCTTTTGCCGTCGATATGACGCCCCCGGGCTTATTTAAAAGAAAATACATCTTTTCTTCCTCGCTCTTAAGAGAAACCCCGTTAAGCGATATTTCGTGAAGTGAAGGATCCAGCTTAAGGCCTTTTTCCCTTACCACCCGGCCATCGACCTTTACCTTGCCTTTTTCTATAAGAGAGGCGGCGCTTCTTCTTGATGCCGCTCCTGCGTGGGCTAATATGGTCTGGAGACGTTTTTCCATCTTTTCCAGGGCCGGCCTGATCCGAAGGTCCGACTCAAACCAGAGCGGCCAGGTTATCTTTGAGGTTATCTATCTCGTTGCGGAACTTTTCCCGTTTGGACATTTCCTTTTCTATGACATCGCGGGGAGCTTTATCGAGAAAAGTTTTGTTGGAAAGTTTATTTTCAAGCCCCGAAAGGAATTTCTCTATCTGTTGTATCTTGATATCGACCCTTTTCCTTTCGACCTCTATGTCCACGGCGTTCCCAAGGGGTATATAGAGTTTTATATTATCCACGAGCGCCGCGACAGACCTCTGCGGCCTTTCAACATCCGCCCCCGCGCCCGCGATCCTGCAAAGAGCGAGTTTTTCAAGATAAACCGCGTTATTCTCTATAAGGGCCGGGTCCCCGACGTCCGGCGAGGAGAAAAAAACATCCAGTACTGCCTTGGGCCCTACGTTCCAGAACGCCCTTATATTCCTTATGGCCGTTATCATGCGGATGAGTTTCTCCATACCCTGGTAAGCTGCTTCGTCCGTATACTCCTTCTCCACAAGCGGCCATTCCGACATCATTATCCATTCACACCCGGCTCCCGGGACCATCTGCCATATCTCTTCGGTGATAAACGGCATTATGGGATGCAGTAATTGCAGGGCTTTTTTAAGAACAGCGATGAGCACCTTCTGCGTGGCGTTCTTATCGGAAGAAAGCTTTGATACCTCAAGATACCAGTCGCAATACTTATGCCAAATGAAGTCATAAAGATGCCCGGCCGCGTCGCTGAAACGGTACTTCTCAAGACTTTCGGTCACGTCCCCGGCGGTTTTGTTCAGATTATGCAGTATCCACCTTTCGGCAAGGCCCAATGAACTGTAGTCCAGTTCCTCATCCAGAACATTCTCATCAAGGTTCATCAGAACATACCTGGAAGCGTTCCATATCTTGTTGGCGAAATTCCTGCCGATATCGAATTTATCTTTAGAAAGAAAAACGTCCTGCCCCTGGCTCGTTATAGAAATTACGCTGAACCTCAGGGCATCACTGCCCACTTCGGCTATTATTTCCAGCGGATCTATCACGTTACCGAGTGATTTTGACATCTTAGTACCAGTAGCGTCCCTTACCGTACCGTGTATATAAACATCCCTGAACGGTATGCCGCCGATGAACTTGAGACCGGCCATTATCATGCGGGCCACCCAGAAGAATATTATTTCCTGGGCCGTAACAAGCGCCTTTGTCGGGTAAAAAACATCGAGCGTTCTGCTCTTTTCAGGCCATCCCATGGTCGAAAAAGGCCATAGCCATGAACTGAACCAGGTATCCAGAACGTCAGGGTCCTGCTCTAGATCGCTCCCGCCGCACGAAGGACATTTTTCGGGCTTTTCCCTTCCCACAAAGACGCCTTCTTGCCCGGGCCGGGTTATATCAACTTCTCTAACATCCTTGTGTCCCAGACACTGCCTGCAATACCACACAGGTATACGATGCCCCCACCATATCTGACGTGAAATACACCAGTCCCTGATATTATTCATCCAGTTAAGGTACACTTTGGTCCATCGCCCCGGATAGAACTTTATATCGCCCTTTTCCACCGCTTCTATGGCCTCTCGCGCCAACGGCTTCATCCTAACGAACCATTGCTTTGAAAGGCGCGGCTCCACAATCACGTGGCATCTGTAACAATGTCCAACGGCATGGGAATGGTCCTCCGACTTTACAAAAAGCTTACGCTGTTTTAGGTCTTCGATTATCACTTCACGGCATTCCAGCCTGTCCATGCCTTCGTAATCCTGGCCCAACGCGTTTATGGTCCCGTCGGGGTTCATGACATTGACATTTTCAAGCCCGTGTTTGAGCCCAAGCTCGAAATCTACGGGATCATGCGCCGGCGTGACCTTGAGGGCGCCTGTGCCGAACTGGGGTTCTACACTTTCATCGAAAATAAGTTTGAGCTCTCTTTTTATTATGGGAAGTATAAGTGTCTTACCTTTTAGATGGGCGTATCTCGGGTCTTTCGGGTTAACCGCTACGGCAACATCACCCAGCATTGTCTCAGGCCTGGTGGTAGCGACCACCACATAATCCTCGTTCTCCGTCTCCAGCTTTTCTCTGCCCTTTACGGGATATTTTATGTAGTAGAGCATACCCTCAAGGTTCCTGTGTTCGGCCTCCTCGTCACTCAGGGCTGTCTCGCATCTGGGACACCAGTTAATTATGTAGTCCCCTTTGTAGATCAGGCCTTCCCCGTAAAGCCTGATAAAGACCTCCTTAACCGCTTCCGACAGGCCTTCATCCATAGTAAAGCGCGTGCGGTCCCAGTCGCAGGAACATCCCAGCCTCTTGAGCTGACGTATAATAGTGTTGCCGTATTCCTCTTTCCACTGCCACACTTTTTCCGTAAACTTTTCGCGCCCGATGTCGTGTCTCTTGAGCCCGCTTTTGGTCAGTTCTCTCTCCACTACATTCTGTGTAGCGATCCCGGCATGGTCCGTTCCGGGCATCCAGAGAGCCTCAAATCCCTGCATCCTTTTCCATCTTACCAGTATGTCCTGGATAGTATTGTTGAGCGCATGGCCCATATGGAGGATACCGGTGATATTCGGTGGAGGTATGACTATCGAATAGGGCGCTTTGCCGGAACTCTCATCGGCCCTGAAAAAGCCCTTTTCGGACCATGCGGAATATATTTTCTCTTCGGCCGAACTGGGATCGTATCTTGTGGGGATATCTTTCATTTTTTCTTTTTTCTTGCCTCGTCCTTAACGAACTTGTATTCTATCGAATCCTTAAGTGCCCGCCAGCTCGCTTCAATTATATTCTCCGAAACCCCTACAGTCCACCATGAATCGGTCTTATCCTGAGACTGTATAAGCACCCTGACCTTCGCCGCGGTGCCCGCTTTTTCGTCCAGCACTCTCACCCTGAAATCGGAAAGATGCATCTCCTTAAGGGAGGGATAGAATTCTATAAGGGATTTCCTTATGGCCTGGTCCATGGCATGAACCGGGCCATCGCCCAGTGATACGGTATGCCTGAACTCTTTATTTATTCTCATTTTGACCGTGGCTTCAGATATTATGGGACCATCCTGACGCCTTTCCACTATGACCCTGAAATCCTCCATCTGAAAATGTTCTACGAGCTTTTCCGAAGCGCGCCTCATCATCAGCAGCAGAGACGCCTCGGCCAATTCGAACTGGTAACCTTCCTTTTCCAGGTCCTGCACATTGCTCAGCACCTTCCTGGCCTCGTCAGAGGTTTTATCCATCTTTATGCCCATCTCGCAGGCTTTGTCCACGATGCCCGATTTGCCCGAAAGCTCGGAGATCAACATCCTTCTCTGATTGCCCACACTCAGCGGATCTATATGCTCGTAGCTCCTGGGCGTCTTGAGCATGGCGTTAACATGTACCCCGGCCTTATGCGCGAAAGCGCTTTTGCCCACATATGGCTGGTTATCCTGCTGTTTCACGTTGCAGATGTCGGCTACATACATTGACGCCTCTGTAAGGTCCTTGAACTCGAATTCGGACAGGCAGTCCAGCCCCAGTTTAAACTTAAGTGCCGGAAGTATGGAGACGAGGTTGGCGTTGCCGCATCTTTCCCCGTACCCATTGAAAGTCCCCTGCACCTGCGCGCATCCAGCCTGTACAGCCGCAACGGAATTCGCCACCGCCATATCGGCATCGTTATGCACATGTATCCCCAGAGGCACTTTTATTTTCGCCGCTACTTCTTCCACTATCTCGAAAACCTGGCTCGTAAGACTACCTCCGTTAGTATCGCAAAGCACCAGAACTTCAGATCCTCCTTCAGCCGCCGCCTTCAGGGTATCTATCGCGTATGCCGGATTTTCCCTGTACCCGTCAAAAAAGTGCTCCGCGTCGAAAAAAACATGCCGCCCTTTTTTCTTAAGATATCTGACCGACCCCTCGATCATATTAAGATTCTCTTTTAAGGTAGTCTTTAATACAAACCTCACATGCAAGTCCCAGCTCTTGCCGAATATAGTGACATGCTCCGTACCCGCTTTAAGAAGTTCCTTTATGACAAAATCTTCTGACTCTTTCCCTCCGGCTCTTCGGGTGCTCCCGAAAGCCGTAAGCTTGGAATTTTTGAGCTTAAGCTCCTTCTTTGCCAGTTTGAAAAATTCGTTGTCTTTGGGATTCGAGCCGGGCCATCCTCCCTCAATATAATCAACTCCAAGCTCATCAAGTTTCTGGGCGATCCTAATCTTATCTTTTACCGTAAAAGAGATGCCCTCGAACTGGGACCCATCCCTCAGGGTCGTATCATATACGAATATCTTCCGCTTTTTCTTCATCTCATTCCCGCCTTCAGCCTTTTCCTGCCCGCTTTTTTCCGCTTTTCTTGCCGAGATCAAATGCTTTATGCACAGCGTTAACGGCTTTACTGGCAACCTTATCCTCTATTACACATGATATCTTGATCTCACTGGTAGAGATCATCTCTATGTTGATCTTTTTGGAAGCGAGTGCCTTGAACATCCTGGCCGCTACACCTGAATGACTACGCATGCCTATTCCGACGACCGAAAGCTTGGCCACTTTCCTGTTTACCTTAACCCCCTTAGCACCTATGCGACGGGCTATCGCTCTAACAACTTCCTCGGTCTTGACAAGGTCCTTTTTAGGCACGGTGAAAGATATATCCGTGGCTCCGGTCCTTGAGATGTTCTGTACTATCATGTCTACATTTATATCGGCGCCCGCGAGATTCTCGAACAGCCTACTGGCCTCACCGGGCTTATCGGGAACATCGCACACGGTAATCTTGGCTTCGTCCTTGTTCACGGCGACTCCTCTCACCAGAACATCCTCCATACCCCTGACCTCCTTTGTGATGACCGTCCCTTCTTCTCTGGAAATACTCGACCTTACATGCATTGGTACATTGAATTTGCTCGCTACTTCCATGCTTCTGGCCTGCATCACCTGCGCTCCTAAAGAGGCAAGCTCGAGCATCTCATCATAACTTATGGTCTGCAATTTTCGCGCTTCCTTGACAATACGCGGATCAGCCGTGTAAACGCCTTTTACGTCGGTATATATCTCGCACAGCCCGGCTTTAAGTACCTTTGCCAGGGCCACCGCGGTCATATCAGAACCTCCCCGCCCAAGAGTGGTTATATCCTGGTCAAGATTGACCCCCTGGAACCCGGCGACTATTACCACCTTGCCGGCATCAAGCTGCCGGCGTATTTTGCCGGTAGATATTTCTACTATCCTGGCTTTTGTATGGGAGGAATCGGTCTTTATTCCGACCTGCGCGCCGGTAAGAGATATCGCCCCGACACCCAACCCGTTGAGCGCCATCGCCAGAAGGGCCACCGACATCTGTTCTCCCGTGGAAAGAAGCATGTCCAGTTCTCTTGCCGGGGGGTCCTTGCTTATTTTCATAGCCAGGTCCATAAGCTCGTCCGTAGTATCCCCCAGAGCCGAGACCACCACCACAAGTTCATAGCCTTTTTTTCTGGTTTCAGCCACCCTGCGGGCAACACCCATTATGCGCCCGGTGTCAGCTACGCTGCTTCCGCCATATTTCTGGACTATTATACCTTTTTTCTTCATATATTCCTTTTTTAGCGGGCTTTTCACTTCCCCCGATTCAACTCTATTCCCCGTAATGTATAAGCATGCCCATAAGATCGGAACCAGTCTTGATCCCCAGACTGCCTGCCTTAGCGGAAACTTCCGAAAAAACCGTGACCTCATCGGGAAGTATACCCTCGCCCGCCATGGCTACCGGTACCGGTTCTCCCGTATGGGTCCTTTTCTTTACGGGAGTCGGGTGGTCCGGTAATACCATTACCCTGTAGTCTGTGCCGGAATCGGTAAGCTCTTTGATTATCTTACCGGCTATCTTACCGTCAAAATTCTCTATAGCCCTTATTTTTTCACGTATATCCCCGTTATGCCCCGCCTCGTCAGGAGCCTCAACATGCACAAAGACCATATCGTCCTTTTCGAGAATATCAAGCGCGGCCTGAGCCTTGCCCTCGTAGTTGGTATCATAATATCCGGTCGCGCCGCGGACATCAGGCACCTGAAGACCCAGAATGCGGCCCAGGCCTTTTAAAAGATCCACGGCGGATATGATCCCCCCACTCACGCTATAGGCGTCCTCGAACTTCGGCATATCGGGCCGCTTCCCCTGGCCCCATAACCATATCATATTTGCCGGATTCTGTTTGAGATCTATGCGCACTTTATTTATATCGTTGTTCTCGAGGATGTCTTTTGACCTCTCCATTATCTGCACCAGTTCCGGAGACTTGGGAAAATGTTTTGATATGGATTTGTCAAGTAAATCGTGCGGAGGAAAACATTTTACATTGCTGAGATCGTCGGCTTCAGATCTGTCGGCGCATCGCACAACAAGAAGGTTCCGGTAACTTTTCCCGGCATAAAAATTGAATTTTTCACTCTCCAGCTCGCTCGACAAAACGTCAACGAGAAAGGAACTCTCTTTTGTGGAAATATGTCCGGCGCTGTAGTCGACCATCTTGTCGTCGTGGCAGGTTATGGTATTGAACCTGAAGGCCACATCATTTTCACCCAGCTCCACTCCAAGATTAGCGGCTTCCAAGGGTCCCCGACCACAATAGTATTTCCTTGGGTCGTACCCCAGTATGGACAGATTAGCTACATCGCTTGCCGGGGTCATTCCCTTTGGAACGTTCCTGGACAGACCCGTCACGCCTTTTCTGGCAATGGTATCCATGTTGGGAGTGTGAGCGACCTCCATGCAAGTCCTGTCGTTAAGCTCTTCCAGCGGCAATCCCGCCATTCCGTCCGGAACAAGTACGATATACTTCATATTAGTTGTCCTTGTTTTTATTCTAAGGCTGCTTCGTTCACCACCGCTTCGAGATCCGCGTCAACCACTACCGGAGGATCCAGGGTTTTTATGGCCCTGTCAGGATCCTTCAGTCCGTGACCGGTGAGCACACATACTATGTCGGTCTTTTGTTTGCTGTCCTTGACATCGTCAAAAAAACCTTCTCCCGATTTTTTAAGTATTCCAGCCACACTGGCCGCAGAAGCCGGTTCGGCGAATACCCCGCAGCCGGAAGCGAGAAGCCTGTACGCGTCTATTATCTCGTCGTCTGTAACCTTTTCGATTATACCTCCGGAGGTGTTCCTGGCCTCTTCCGCCTGTACCCAGCTGGCCGGATTACCTATTTTTATCGCGGTCGCAAGCGTCCGGGGGTCTTTGATGGGCCTGCCGTCAACGATCGGAGCGGAACCGGCGGCCTGAAAACCCAGCATTCTGGGAAGACCAGAGATCTTACCGGCATCTTTGTATTCCCGATACCCTTTCCAGTATGCCGTTATGTTACCCGCGTTCCCAACCGGCAGGGCGTGAAAAGCCGGCGCGTGAGACAGCCTGTCGCATATTTCAAAAGCCCCGGTCTTCTGACCCTCTATTCTGTAAGGGTTGATAGAGTTGACAAGCGTAACAGGATATTTGTCTGTTATACTTCTTACTATCTCCAAGGCCTGATCGAAATTGCCCCTTATCGCTATAACCTTAGCTCCATGCATCAGGGCCTGTGCGAGCTTGCCCAGAGCTATCGCCCCCTCGGGTATCACTACCAAGCACTTTATCCCGGCTATTGAGGCGTAGGCCGCCGCGGAAGCCGAAGTGTTGCCGGTTGAAGCACAGGCTATTGCCCTGGAACCCTTTTCAACGGCCTTGGAAACGGCCATCGTCATACCCCTGTCCTTGAAACTGCCGGTAGGGTTGAGCCCCTCGAACTTCAGCCAAACGTTCACTCCCGGCCCGATCTTCTCCGCGATACGGTCCGCTTTTATAAGGGGCGTATCCCCTTCCTCCAGAGAAATAACCGGAGTATTGTCTCCCACAGGAAGGTATTCTCTATATCTTTCTATTACACCCATACCACTATCCTTCTATTCGTATTGCCGCGGTCTTAGCGGTCACCCATTCCATAGCGTCTATTTCGGATATCGCTTTTCTCATATCGCCTTCTTTGACCTTATGGGTCATTATTACCACGGGTACTGTTTCTCCCTCGTTCCTTTCCTCCTGTGATACATTGGCTATACTGATGTTGTTGGTGGAAAGAACAGTAGATATACCCGCAAGTACCCCCGGCTTGTCTATTACAGAGAACCTCAGATAATAAGCCAGGCTTATCTCTTCCATGCTCCGTATGCCATTGCCGGAAGAAGCGTAATTCATCCTGTACGGCAGGGGGTTGTCGCTGCCGGAATAAGCCACATGCTCCGCTATCTCAACTATATCGCCTATGATCGAGCTTGCAGTAGGTTCTTTTCCCGCTCCCTTCCCAAAAAGAAGCGATTCTCCGATAAGATCGCCCCTAACGTATATTGCGTTATCAGCTCCGCGTACGTCAGAAAGAAGATGTGAAGATCTCAGAAGCGTCGGGTGCACTCTCAGCTCTATGCCTTTGTCGGACTCTTTGGCGACACCCAGAAGCTTGACGCCGTATCCCCATTTTTTAGCGTTCGCTATATCCTGAGGCTCTATCGAGGAAATACCCTCGGTATGAACATCGCTGGCGTATACTTCCTGTCCGAAACACAGAAGCGCCAGTATCGCCAGTTTGTGGGCACTGTCAGCGCCGCTTATATCAAGCTCCGGATCTTTTTCGGCTATCCCTTTCTCCTGGGCTATTTTTAACGCCTCGTCAAAAGAAAGCCCCTTTTCCTCCATCATGGTCAGGATAAAATTAGTGGTACCGTTAAGTATGCCATAGACAGTGCTTATCCTGTTGGCCACAAAACTCTCTCTCAGCGTACGGATTATGGGTACAGCCCCGCAGACACTGGCCTCGAAGTTGACAAAAAGTCCCTTCTCCGACGCGGAACCGAATATCTCCTTCCAGCTTTCCGAAAGCAGGGCCTTATTTGCTGTAACAACATGCTTGCCGCTTTCAATAGCTTCGAGTATCATGCTCCTGGCGGGCTCTATGCCCCCCGCAAGCTCGACTATGATATCTATCCCGTCGTCAAGAATAAGATCTTTATAGGACATTGTCTTGACCGTTCCGTCGCCGGCACATGTCCTTTCTAAAGCGTTCTTATCCTTGTCGCACAGCGCCCTGATAACAAGCGAAACCCCGGTTCTCTCAGCTATAAGCGCCCCATTGCGGTTTATGGACTCAACCACTCCGCTGCCGACGGTACCCAGGCCTATTATACCGATACTAACGCTCTTCATGATGTCCTCTCCCGGTCTGTCTCTGTCCTTCCTGCCCATGCCACGAATAGGACTCGTATTGAATAAAATGGTCGGGACGGTGGGATTTGAACCCACGACCCCTAGTCCCCCAGACTAGTACGCTAAACCAGGCTGCGCCACGTCCCGACCGTTCATTCGTGATCCTCTTCTTTAGCTTCCCGCGTCATGAGTTCCTCTACCGCCAGCGCGGGCTCCTTACCCTCATATATGACCTCATAGACTTTCCTGGTTATCGGCATTTCTACCGAATATTTCTTTGAAAGCTCAAACCCGGACATGGACGTAGCCATCCCTTCTACTACCATCTCCATCCCGGACATTATCTTTTCAATGCCGATGCCCCTGCCTACCTGTTCTCCGAACCACCTGTTTCGGCTATGGGAGCTTATGCATGTCGTAGCCAGGTCTCCCAGACCGCTGAGACCCCGGAAAGTAGAGCTTTCGGCTCCCATCTTTACTCCCAGCCTCGTTATCTCCGCCAGTCCCCTGGTCAAAAGCCCGGCTTTGGAGTTGGTGCCGAATCCCATTCCGTCAGATATTCCAGCGGCTATAGCCACCACGTTCTTGAGTGCGCCGCCGATTTCCACGCCCTTAACGTCGGAAGACGTGTAAACACGGAACGAACCAGTCATCAGCAGCCTTTGTATATCGTTCCTCACTCCCGTTGCCGAAGCTACAACAACAGTCGTAGGCATTCCCCTGGCTACTTCCCATGCTATACTTGGTCCCGAGAGCACGCTTATCTCATTTTGAGGGAAATGCTCCGCTAATATCTCGGACGGCCTTTTAAGGGATATTTTAGCAATGCCTTTTGTAGCGCTTATTATGTTCCCAAGATCGACATCTTTGAACCTTTGAGCCACACCGTTAAGATGTTCGCAGGGAACAACAAAAAATGTATGATCTGCCCCGTCAATGTCGGAAACCTTTGAGGTAATAACAAGATCCGCCGGCAGAGATACACCCTTCAAAAACTTGATGTTTTCTCTTTGCTCTCTGATCTGATCGGCGTACTCCGGAAAAGCGCTCCACAAGATAACGTCTAACCCTTTTGAACGCATAAGGATAGACAATGCTGTGCCCCAACCGCCGTCGCCTATTACACATATCTTTCCCATAACAGTTTAGGAGAGTTTATCATATATGATATTTATAGTCAATCAATATGAACGTGGAGTGTGTAACATATTGTAGGCACTTTCTTGATAATTTCACCGCTTGGGTAGGATCAAGTTGACAAGGACAGGTGTGGGATCAAAATCGGGACAGTTGTGGGACTAGCACAGGGACAGGTGTAGGATCATTTTCAGAACCGTCCCTGTTTCCAAAAAGAAAAAGAGAGGACCAGCTACGCGCCGATCCTCTCTTTTGGAGGTAAGGACTGCATAATCATGCAGCCTTCGGGAGTTATCGTCTGACAGCCAGCTCCATCAGAGCCAGCTGGAATCTTATCATACTTATCTTTAAAAGAACCGCAAAGAACGTTATACAGTGGGGTGATCTGGTTTGCTTTTGTTTCATCGCTCTATCCCCCTGTCAGAAAGATCCATAACATTACCTTCAAGCTCTACCCTGAGCTCGTTCACATAAAATACACGGTAAGCCGCGTTTCCCCACACCGCGAAGAATTCTCCCAGGACCTTGCATACTATCTTATTGGCCCCGGTCCGGGTGTCTATATTCCTGAGAACATGGCAATCTTTTTTTAAACCAGACTTCTTTTGCCGCTCTATCCATTGTTTTAACTCTTTTACGTCTTCTGAGATGAATTTTTCACGGATATAATATTTACACACTCGCTTTTTATTTATCCGTGATTCCGTACGGTATACCGTCTCTTCCACGGATACCTCACGCTTTCTGGGGTTATGCCCGAGTATGTCGCGATGCACTATTCTTTTCATCGTCCCCTACTTTTTAAATTGATTTAATAAGTTGCAATAAAAAAATTCCTTTCGGAACGACTAACACCTTTAGTATACTATATTGATGTGGATTTGCAAGTAAATTTTTTTAACTTTTTTTTACCTTAACTATCCTTTTCTCTTCGCCCTGAATAAGACGCTTTATATTCGACCTGTGCGAATATAGGCCAATGACGCACAAAATTGACATAAATATAATATCAGTAAGGCTTTTTTGAAAAACAAGAGCCAAAACCGGTAAGGATGCCGCGGCAATTATGGACGCGAGAGAGACATACTTACCGATCATAAAGACCGCTACCCATATTATGAGTCCGGCAAGGAATATTCCGGGATATAAACCCGTCATAACTCCCGCGGTCGTAGCCACACCCTTGCCTCCCTTGAATCCCAGAAAACATGTCCATATATGTCCCGCTATCGCGGCCGAGGCGATAGCTATTATAAGTATGCCGCTTTCCGCCACAGGATCATCTGTCAGCATGCGTACCACCTGAGGGAAGAGGGTCACCGGGATAAATCCCTTGATATAATCCAGCACAAGAACGATAATACCGGGTAATTTTCCAACGGTCCTGAAAACATTAGTGGCCCCAACGTTGCCGCTGCCATACTTTCTTATGTCTATGCCCTTCAGCATTTTTCCGAAAATATAAGCCGTTGGAATGGAACCTACTATGTATGCCGCGGCCACGGCCGCCAAAGCGAAGAACATCTATTGATCCCCCTGTTTGCTATTTCTTTACCTTTCTATCTTTTCGGGACTTTGATAGGATCACCTTTATCGGTATACCCGCAAGAGGCAGGTGCGCCCGAAGCTGGTTCTCTATAAAACTCATATGGGACGGCAACACATTTGACGGCTCCGACACAAAATATTTAAATTCTACCGGTCTGGTACGGTGCTGGACCACATAAAGAAAATTAGGCCTCCTGGCACGTCTCGGCACCGGAACATCCGACGGATCGGACTTCTCGAATATCCTGTTCAGAAAAGGAGTGGATGCCTTTACATCAAGATTCGCGTCCAATACCTTAGCCATCTGCAGGCAGTCCATGACGTTACCTCCCGTGAGGGAAGAGATAAAAGACAAGGGATATCTAACAAGACGGCTCGAAGCGTAAAACAGGTTCTTGCGGTATTCCTCAACCGATATACCCCCCACCTCTTCCGCCAGGTCCCATTTATTGACCGCGATAAGACAGGCTTTGCCGGAGTCCTCCACAAAGGAAAGTATACCTAAGTCATCCCTGGTCACACCGTCCTGGGCGTCAAGGAGCAATATTACCACATCACTCCTTTTTATGGACTCTCTGGACCTCATCATGCTGAAAGAATCCACCACGGCCTTTACTTTTCTGTCGTGCCGGATACCGGCGGTGTCGATCAGCACATACTCATCATCCTGGTATGAAAAATTCGTATCGATGGAATCTCTTGTCGTACCCGGTATATCGCTCACTATAACCCTGTCACGCGAGAGCATGGTGTTTATGAACGAGGATTTCCCAACATTGGGCCGCCCTATGACCGCTATTTTCAAACGGCGCGCGTCAGAGCGCTCTTCCCTCAGGTCGGTCTCTTTGACCTTCTCCAGGAGATGGTTCTTGAGCTTTCGTATGCCTCTCCGGTGCGCGCATGAAACGTTCTTTGGATCACCGAACCCGAGTTGATAGAACTCGCAGGCGTCCTGTCCCAAAGTGTCGTTATCGGTCTTATTGGCTACTACCATTACCTCTTCGCTGAACTTTCTGAGCAGGGAAGCCATCTCGATGTCCGCGCCGGTGACACCTTGTATGGAATCTACGACCATCAGAACAATGTCGGCCTCTTCCATGGCACCGTATATCTGATCCTTGACCTTCATCGAGATATCGTCCTTGTCGGCCGCGGCATACCCACCCGTGTCCACTATCTTAACAGACCGGCCTCCTATTTTTATTACGGCCTCAAGGCGATCCCTTGTAGTACCTGATTGTTCCACCACTACAGCACGCCGTTCACCCACAAGACAGTTAAAAAGTGAAGACTTCCCGACATTGGGCCTGCCAACTATACATATCGCGGGTAACTTGTTATGCTTTTCCATTTATCTGAGACGATCCTATCCTTATGTAGTCAATGCCCGATACAATGGTAAGAACAACCGCTGTGTTCCATATCCACTCGGAATGAACAAATTCTAAAAGCACCGCTACAATGGTGCACATCTGGAAGAACGTGGTGATCTTGCTGACAGCGGTAGGCTTTATCTTTATCCCGCCGTTATTCAGATAGATAATAAGCGCCCCTAACACTATTATCACGTCCCTTGATATTATAATTACCGGGACATAAGCCGGCATTCTCAAGTGGTCCGGAAGCCCCGCGACAAGACTGAGGCTGACAAAGGCACTGAGGATAAGGATCTTGTCCGCTATCGGATCCATGATGGCGCCCAGTCTTGTCCTTTCGTTCCGAACCCTCGCAATGTAACCGTCAAGCGCGTCAGTTAAGGCCGCTACTACAAAAACGGCAAGCGCTATGTCCAGTTTATAATACAGTACGCTCGCCACAAAAACGGGCACAAGAATTATACGGATCACTGTTAGCCTATTCGCCCAATTCATGTCTGATCCCCTATTAATTTTATCCGGCTCGGGGGCCAGTGTATAACAAAGGCCCGACCGACCAGATTGCTGTCAGGGACAAAGCCCCAGTACCTGGAATCCATGGAATTGGCGCTATTATCACCAAGCGCGTAAAAGCTGCCTTCCGGGACATACACCACGCTATCCTCCGCCCCGTATTCCCCCCTGTTGTAATAGAAAAATTTACGTACCGGGCCTTCTTCGACCGGTCTTCCGTCTATGAATATATCTCCGTCGGATATCTCCACCGAAGAGCCTCCGCCTGCCACAAAACGCTTTACAAGATATTTTTTCTTCTCCGTGGGCGAAAGGAACACAACGATATCTCCTGTTCTGGGCTCTCTAAGATCGGGGAGCCTGATGCCGGTAAATGGTATTTTGGCCCCATAAACGAATTTATTGACGAATATCCTGTCCCCCGGTTTGAACGTAGGGTACATCGAGTTAGATGGTATCTTGAACGGCTGCGCGATAAAGGTGCGGATGAACATGGCCAGTACGGCAGCTATCAATATGGGTTTTATCCATTCTTCCCACCAGTATTTCCAGCTGGTCATATGAGACTTCATGAAACCCTCATCGCTTTTAGAAAAGCCTCTTTCGGCACGTCCACCTTGCCTATTCTTCTCATCTTCTTTTTCCCTTCTTTTTGTTTTTCCCAAAGTTTTCTCTTACGCGTTATATCTCCTCCATAACACTTGCCGGTAACATGTTTTTTTAGAGCTGTTACGTTCTCCCTCGCGATAATATCGCCTCCGACCGCGGCCTGTATAGCTATTTTGAACATATGCTTGGGTATAGTCTCCTTGAGCTTCTGCACAAGCTCTATACCTATCCTCCGGGCCTTGTCCCTGTGAACTATCGTAGAGAGCGCGTCGCAAGAAACCCCGTTTATGAGTATATCCAGTTTGACGATACTGGACTTCCTGTAGCCTGTTATTTCATAATCCAGGGAACCGTACCCCTGTGTGGATGATTTTATCTTATCGTAAAAATCCACGATTATTTCGGAAAGAGGGATGTTGTAAGTAAGCTGCACTTTTTTAGGATCAAGATATTTGGTGCTAACAAAATCTCCCCGTTTCTCCTCGCATAACTTCATCAACGCGCCTATGTTATCTGAAGGGGCAAAGATGTAGCACCTTACAAAAGGCTCCTCGACACTCTCTATCCTCTCTTTTTCGGGATATTTTGTGGGATTATCCACCTCTATAACCTCGCCGGCGGACAAAGTCACCTTATAATTTACGCTGGGCGACGAAGCGATGAGATCCAGAGAAAATTCCCTCTCAAGGCGCTCCTGCACTATTTCCATGTGAAGAAGGCCCAGAAAGCCGCACCTGAAACCGAATCCCAGTGCGGCGGACGTCTCCGCCTCATACATAAAGGAAGAGTCCGACAGCCTGAGCTTTTCCATGGCGCTTTTAAGGTCTTCATAATCCTCATTACTTACAGGATATATCCCACTGAAGACCATCGGTTTTACCTGTTTATACCCGGGCAGGGGTTTCGTCGCGGGGCGTTCCACTTCCGTTACGGTGTCCCCCACAACGACCTCCCTGGCTTCCTTTATGTTACAGACCATATACCCTACCTGCCCGCACTCGAGGCTATCCATAGTAAACTCCCGAGGAGTAAAAACACCTACTTCCTTGACATCATATCTGGCGTGCTTATTCATCATTTCTATCTGCATCCCGGAACTTATGCGCCCGTTCATTATCCTTATGTAAACTATGACTCCCCTGTATATATCGTAAGATGAATCAAAGATAAGGGCCTGAAGCGGAGAATCGGCGCTGCCTACGGGAGGATCTATCTCTCTGACTATCCTTTCAAGAAGTCCCGGAATACCCGTTCCGGCCTTGGCGCTTATGAGAGCTATGTCGTCATCACCGCTTCCCAGCATATCGTGTATCTGTCCCTTTACCTCATCGACACGGGAGCTCTTGAGATCTATTTTGTTTATCACAGGTATTATTTTAAGATCGTGTTCCATGGCCAGGTAAAGGTTCGCCATGGTCTGCGCCTCAACGCCCTGTACCGCATCAACAACAAGAAGAGCGCCTTCACAGGCGGCTATGGACTTGGAGACTTCATATGAAAAATCCACATGCCCGGGTGTATCTATCAAGTTCAAAAGATATGTCTGACCGTCATCGGCCGGGTACATTATGCGTATGGCGCTGGATTTTATGGTTATACCACGCTCCCGCTCCAGGTCCATGGAATCGAGAAGCTGATCCCTGAAAGCCCTGCCATCAACGGTTCCGGTGAGCTGTATCATTCTGTCGGCCAGAGTTGACTTTCCGTGGTCTATATGAGCTATTATGCAAAAGTTGCGTATTTTGGACTGGTCCATTATATCACGTTCCCCGAACTTGGTTTCACGCTTTTCCCATCAGCCTGGAAGCGTATTTTTTGCCGAATTCTATATATTCCAGGGACCTCTTTCTGGAAGAGGTCTCACTGTATATCCTGAGCTTGGGCTCTGTACCCGACAGTCTCACCAGGAGCCAGCTGCCGTCCTCACATATAAACTTGGTCCCATCAGCGTCATTTATACTGACCACTTCTTTATCCAGCACTTTTTTAAGAGGCTCTTTTTTGAGACCGCTGAGCAGCTTCTTCCGCTTGGATCCATCGAACAGCATATCGTTCCTCTCATAGACGAATTTACCGTACTTTCTGTCCAGCTCTTTTATTATCTCAGAAAGTTTATTTTTCCCGGCCGCCAGCAGCTCCATCACAAGAACAGCCGACATAAAACCGTCCCGGTCAGGAATATATCCTTTGAAAGTTATTCCCCCGGTCTCCTCACCACCGATCAATATGTCCTTTTCTCTCATAATATCGCAGATATACTTGAACCCGACCGGGGTCTCGTAGGTATCAAGCCCGTATTCTTCGGCCATCTTTGTTATGAGGCCCGTACCGCATATGGTCTGGACTACCCCTCCCCGCATCTTCCTGTTACTGAAAAGATGCAGCAGCAGTATCGCCATAAGTTTGTGACCTGTAAGGACCTCTCCCTTCTCATCTACCACCGCTAGCCTGTCCGAATCCCCATCGGTAGCTATCCCGAGATCGTATTTTCCTTTCTTGACCTTATCCCTGAGCTGGGCAAGATTTTTCTCGTTGGGTTCGGGGGCTCTTCCGTTGAAACCCGGGTTGATATCGTCATAAATAAAATCCAGTTTAATTCCCGTTCCCTTAAGTATCTCTTCAAGGTGCCTCTGACCTGTTCCGTTCATCGAGTCCACAAGCACCTTGAGTCTGGCCTTTTTAAGGAGTTCTTTATCGGCGTACTTTTTGATGACCGCGATCTGATCCTTTACGAGATCCGCCTTAACTACAAGCTTCTTTTTAACAGCTTCGTCGAACGGCATCTTTTTTACGGGAGACCTTTCAAGTCCTTCCTCTATCTTGTCGATAATATCATTATTGGCGGATCCGGCGAAAAAACCCTTGTACTTTATACCATTATAGGCATAGGGATTGTGACTGGAAGTTATTATTACGCCGCCGGTAAGTTTTTTTTGATCGATGTATATACACACCGAAGGGGTAGTGCTGTATCCGTCCCCAAAAACCACCTTTAGGCCGTTAGCGGCAAGTACCCCGGCGACGGTCTGGGCGTATTCCTTTGAAAGGAACCTGGTATCGTAACCTACCACAAGTTTCTTTTTCTTGTATATGGAACCTTTCTGGGATTTTACGAAATCAGCAATTGACTGCGCCACTATCTCAACATTTTTGAAAGTGAATTCCTTGCTTATTATCGCTCTCCACCCATCTGTACCGAACTTTATCTCAGACATAAAACACCCTCCTGTTCATTATCGTTTGTCTTGCTGCCGCGCCCCGCGAAGAGCGTTTATCGCTTCGGTATAGTCTTTCTCGCCAAAGACCGCTGTGCCCGCCACAAGAACATCAGCTCCCGCGTCCAGAACCCCACCAGCCGTCTTAGCGCTTATACCCCCATCTACCTGGATATGCCCTTTGAATTTCTTCCTTAACATCTCTATTTTGGGTATAATATGCGCCATAAATGACTGCCCACCGAAACCGGGTTCAACAGTCATCACAAGCACCATGTCTACCTGGTCCAGGACAGCCTCGAGCGCCGAAATATCCGTACCGGGTTTTATCGATACACCTGCTTTTTTACCTCTGGTCTTTATTCTTTTTATTGTCTCAAGCGGCCTGTCACAGGCCTCGATATGAAATGTGATCATATCGCCACCGGCTATAGCAAAGCTATCGATATAACGCAAAGGATCGGTTATCATAAGATGCACGTCCACAAAAAGAGAGGTCACCGGCCGTATGGCCCTGACCACAAGAGGCCCTATTGTTATATTGGGGACAAAAACACCGTCCATTACGTCCACATGGACCCAATCGGCCCCGGCCTTTTCCACCGCTTTTATTTCCTCTCCCAAACAACTGAAATCAGCGGACAATATACTCGGGGCGATAAGGACCTTATTTCCTCTCATACCTGTCTCCTTATATTCCTGTTTTTCCTTTTGCCGGATCCGCGCCGGCACTTATTCCGATACCATCATGAAAACCCTGTTTATATCATCCATTGTAACTAAGCCTACTACCCTTTCCTTGTTGATAACAGGCAGAGCGTGGCTGTTGTACCTCTGCATGAGTTTCCGCGCGACCTCTAGAGTAGCCGTAGCCTTAACAGGAGGAATATCCGCGCGCATAACGTTCTTTACCGGGGCCTCCTGCCCCACTGAATGCATGCCCCTCATAACTTCTTTACGGGTTATTATTCCCTTGAGAAGTCCGTTATCCATAACCGCGAAATCCTCCCGGTGGCTGTGGAATATAAGTTCCAGCACTTTTTTTATGGGGGTTTCAGGCGTTACATGAACAAAATCCCTTGAAAGAACATCTTCGACCCTGTATCTTTTTATCGTTTCCTGCACCATTACCTGCATGCCTTCTCCTGACGCGGACATATAAATAAAGACCGCTATGATAAGCAGGAAAATATGCCCGTGAACGATACCGAAGTAAGCGAAAAGCAGAGCGAAAATATGCCCCAACCTTACAGCCACCCTGGTAGCTTCTTTTCTTCCCAGCCTGTACGAGAGAGCGGCTCTCAACACCCTTCCCCCGTCCATGGGAAAAGCGGGTATCATATTGAAAACGGCAAGCACAAGATTTATCCAGTATATGTGGGCCAGAACATTGAACTGCCCCGTGTATTCTGCCTGCCCGCTCATAACGCGCAGAGGGTACATCAGCGCTTCGGCCCCCAGAACAGCCCTGAGAGGATAATAGAACAAGATAACCACTATAACGTTCGAAAGAGGTCCTGCCAGGGATATAATAAGCTCCTGATACGGCTTGGTGGGCATCTCGGGCATGGCAGCCACACCCCCTATGGGAAGAAGCGTTATGGTCTTCACTTTTATGCCGAAATACGCGGCTGCCAGGCTGTGACATATCTCATGCACTGTTACAAAAAAGAACACGCCCACCACCAGAAAAAGACCGCTGGGCCCAAGCAGAAAAAAGAACAGGGCCAGAAGCAGAAGGAACGTTACGTGTATATTTATGTCTATGCCCATTACGCGGGCAAGGCGGTAAGAATTCCTCATATCTTACGCAGTTCCTTTTTTATGCGCGTTTTATATTTATCCTCTATTCTGGATATCATCGCCAGGTTCACCCCTGAAGATCGGAATATCGATCCTGCCGCGTCCTTCACGTCCTCGCATGTTACAGCGTCTATCTTTTTAAGGATGCCATCAACTTCCGGTATGTCCCCGTGCACCATGAATCTGTCTCCGAGCCACATCATACGCGTGGAAGTTCCTTCTATTGCCAGCAGAAACTGGCCTTTCATGTATTTTTTAGCCCTGTCCAGCTCATCTTCGGTGACCCCCAGATCTTTCATCTTTTTGATCTCGTCAAGTATCGCCATCACGGACTTCACGGCTTTCATATTATCGACACCCGCGTGAATATGTATCTCCCCGACATCACTGTGCCTTTTATAAGAGGAGGCCACGTCGTAACAAAGTCCGTACTTCTCTCTGAGCTCCTCGAACAGACGGGACGACATGTTGCCGCCGAGTATGACGTTCATGAGTTTTATAGCGAACCTTTGGGCCTCGGTCTTCCCCAGCGAGTGGAACCCCATTGCTATGTGTGCCTGCTCAGACCTGGCGCTTACAAACCTGGTCTTTGGCTCCCTCTGAAGGACCGAGGGTGTGGCAAAGGAAAAAGACCTGCCCTTCTTACGGTCAGAGAATCTCTCGAACGATATCCGCTGAAGTCGCTTGAAATCAAGCTTTCCCGCCGCTATCACCGATATGTTGCCCGGATGGTACATACTGTCCCTGAAACCCGCGAGGCGGGAGCGGTTCATAGCCTTTACTGTGGTCTCGGTACCGGTGAGGACCCTTCCCAAAGGGTCACCCGGCCACATCAGCCTTGCCAGTATCTCAATAGCATACTCGGCCGGCTGGTCGCGGTACATCTTTATCTCCTCACATATAACTAATTTTTCCTTTTTGATATCCTCGGGGTCGAACCTGGCGTTCATTACCATATCAGAGATAACGTCAATACCCAGTTCAATATGTTCAGCCGGGACTTTGACCATATAGCAGGTGACCTCATCGGAAGTGAACCCATTAAACGCGCCCCCGACACCTTCTATGGCCCATTTTAACTGTTTACAGCCTCTTTTTTCGGTACCCTTGAAAAGCATATGCTCAACGAAATGGCTTATTCCGCTATCTTTCTCGGATTCGTATCGTCCTCCCGCGCCTATCCAGACTCCCAGGGATACCGACGACATCCCCGGCATAGGCGAAGCTATTACGTCAAGACCGTTATCAGAAGTAATTCTTTTGTACATGTTATTTTCCTTTTTGATCAAGGACAGCCCTTAATTGTACCAGATATGTCTCTATCTTATGCTGTCCAGGTAATTCTGCAAAATGACCTGCGCGGCCATCTTATCTATGACCTTTCTGCGTTTATTCCTTCTGACAGAGGCCTTTATAAGTATGTCTTCGGCTTCTTTAGTACTGAGCCGTTCATCCCACAGAACCACGGTAAAAGCGCCGCGGCGTTCTATCTTTTCGGCGAACCTTCTTGAGGCAAGCGCCCGTTCTCCCTCGGTGCCGTCCATGTTCACCGGCAGACCGATCACTATCGTCTTCACTTCGGAGCCGCGCGCCATATCCTCTATTAGGTCTATCGCCTTATCGTCGCTTATCCTCTTTATTGTATCTCTTGGATGAGCAAAAAAACACATCTCGTCGCTTACGGCGACGCCTATATTCCTGGTTCCCAGATCAAGGCCCATTATTCTCATGATCTACACACCGTGCACTGCCCTCGAGATAGAGTCGGCAAACTTACCTATCTTGCCGGGAATGGCCTTTTTGTTCCGGAGACCTCCTTCTATTATCTTTATTATCGCGCTGCCGATTATAACACCGGCGGAAGATCCCGCGACGCTTCTGGCCTGTTCCGGGGTGGAAACGCCAAAACCCGCGCACACGGGCTTACTCGTAGCCTTAGCCAGTTTTTTAAGGTCTTTTTCAAGCCCCCCGGCCAGAGAGCTCCTGGCACCCGTAACACCCGTTAGAGAAACATGATATATGAACCCTTTCGATATTGCCGCTATTTTTCTGAACCTGGCCATGGAGGTGGTAGGAGAGGTGAGCATTATTAGATGAAAACCCTCTTTCGCCGACGCCTCGGCCAGCGGAGCCGATTCTTCCATGGGAAGATCCGGCACTATTATACCATCAGCTCCCGCTTTCTTAGCTTCCCGGGAAAACTTCGCCAGGCCATATGTGTTAACAATATTGTAATAGGTCATGAACACCAGAGGCGTATCAATGACTTTCCTCAAAGACCTTACCAGATCAAAGGTCTTTTTTACGTTACAGCCCGCCTTAAGCGAACGTTCGACCGCTTTCTGTATGGTCGGTCCGTCCGCCAGAGGATCGGAAAATGGTATGCCAAGCTCTATTATATCGGCTCCGTTCTCGGAAAGAGCCCTGGCTATTCTGCCGCTGGTAGACATATCCGGATCGCCCGCCGTAATGTAAGCGATAAAGGCCTTTCTATTACTTTTCCTCAGCTCCCGGAATTTCTCGTCGATCCTGTTCATCTTCCCTCTCTTCGCCCTTTCCCCTCAAGGTTCTCCCTTATTATACCTATATCTTTATCCCCTCTTCCCGAGAGGCACACCACTATTATGTCCTTTTTTGATGTCTTTTTGGCAAGTTTGGGCAGATACGCTATGGCATGCGCCGACTCAAGCGCCGGAATTATGCCTTCTTCTTCTGAAAGCAGTTTCACTCCATACATGGCCGCGCTGTCATCCACCGATACGTAACTGGCCCTCTTGGTCTTTTTGTAAAAAGCGTGTTCGGGGCCCACACCCGGATAATCGAGACCGGCTGATATCGAATGAGCCAGTTTTATCTGCCCGTCACTGTCCTGCAGGACCAGGCTCCTGCTTCCATGAAGAATGCCAGGTTTTCCCTTCAAAAGAGCCGCGCCGTGATGTCCGCTGTTTATTCCCAGTCCGCCCGCCTCGACTCCAAGGAACTTCACTTTTTTGTCGTTATAGAACGGATGAAAAAGACCCAGGGCATTGCTGCCCCCTCCCACACAGGCCACAAGGAACGAAGGCAGCTTTCCTTCTTTTCGCGTTATCTGCACCCGGGCCTCTCTGCCTATGACCGATTGAAGATCCCTTACCATTACCGGGTAGGGATGTGGTCCGGCAACCGACCCGATAACATAGAAAGTATCGCGCACATTGGTCACCCAGTCCCTTATGGCTTCGTTCATAGCGTCCTTAAGCGTACAGGACCCTGACTTCACGGGTATCACCCGAGCCCCCAGAAGCTCCATACGAAAGACATTGAGGCTCTGCCGCTCTATATCTTCGGTGCCCATGTATACATCGCACTTGAGCCCGAACAAGGCCGCCACGGTGGCTGTGGCTACCCCATGCTGGCCCGCCCCTGTTTCTGCTATCAGGCGCTTCTTGCCCATCTCGACAGCTATCAGGGCCTGCCCGATGGTATTGTTTATCTTGTGCGCCCCTGTGTGCAAAAGATCCTCTCTCTTAAGATATATCCTGCCACCTCCGAATTTTCGGGTGAGCTTTTCGGCGAAATACAGTGGAGTGGGCCTGCCGGCGTATTCTTTCAGATAATAAGCGAACCTTTTCCTGAAAGAAGATGACCGGCTTATCCTTTTATACGCCGCCTTGAGCTCTATCAAAGCGGGTATTAAGGTCTCGGGCACATATTCTCCGCCGAACTGGCCGAAATATCCCTTGTTATCGGGATAACTACGCTTGTTTGGCATTTTTTATGAACTCCTTGATAAGCCCCGCGTCTTTATTGCCGGGGAATTTTTCAACACCACTCGAGACATCCACGCCGTAAGGCCGTATGGACTTTACGGCCTCGGCTACATTCGAAGCGTCAAGACCTCCTGCCAGAAAGAAAGGCCGGGACAACCGAGTCTTTTCTTTTACTATCACGTCCCAGTCAAACCTGAGCCCGGTTCCTCCCGGCATATAAGGATGGAACGTATCAAACACAAAATAATCCACGGCATCGTAATCTCCCGGCATGCAGGCCCCGTTCGGGATTATACTGTCGTAGACCTTGAAAACTTTCATTATGCTCGCGCCGGTCCTCTTTTTAATTAGGTCGCAATACTCGGGACTTTCCTCCCCCTGAAGCTGAATATGGTCCACCCCGCAGGTGGAAACTACAGATATCACCCTTTCTGGATCCTCGTCCTTGAAAAGCACCGTAGTACCCGCTGATCCGTCCATGCCGGGGGGCATACCCTTAAGTATGCGGGAGACATCATCTGGATGCACACATCTGGGAGTTCCCTTAACAAAGATGAACCCCAGATTGTCGGCCCCGTTCTCCCTGGCGCTTATGGCGTCCTCGAGACAGGTTATGCCGCAGATCTTTACTTTGACCATATCATTCACCTTTTCCCCTCACCCCACGCGCGGTACGTCTTTCAGGGCATCCTGTATATATTCATCGGACAGCTCAAAATCCTTGAGCTCTCCGCTGAGATAGGCGTTATAAGAAGCGAGGTCGAAATGACCGTGTCCGCTGAACATAAGGACTATACACTTTTCTTCTCCCGTCTCGCGGCACTTTACGGCCTCATCTATTACCGCTTTTATGGCGTGCGCTGTCTCCGGAGCCGGTACCGTGCCTTCTGTGCCGGCAAAAAGCACCGCGGCCTCGAAAACCGAGTTCTGATGATAAGACCTTGCCTCCATAATCCCCTGGTCCACCAGAAGGCTTACAAGCGGGGCCATACCGTGATACCTCAAGCCTCCGGAATGTATGTTCGGTGGAACGAAACCGTGCCCGAGCGTATGCATTAATATCAGGGGCGTAGTACGGGCCGTATCTCCAAAATCATACCTGTAGGGAGCTTTTGTAAGCGTCGGACAGGCGGTGGGTTCCGTGCCTATTATCTGTATATCGGCGCCGCCTAATTTATCCTTAACAAATGGGAAGGAGAACCCGGCAAAGTTACTGCCTCCTCCGCAGCACCCTATAAGGATGTCCGGGCTTTCACCGGCTATCTTAAGCTGTTTTTTTACTTCCTGCCCGACTATGGTCTGATGCAGAAGAACATGGTTAAGAACGCTCCCCAGAGAATATTTAACATCTTCGTTGCTTGACGCCATCTCGATCGCTTCGGAAATGGCTATGCCCAGGCTGCCGGGAGTATCGGGCATCCTGGCCAGGATCTTTTTACCGGTTTCGGTCCTGTCGCTCGGAGACGGGTAAACCTTGCCGTTCCATAAGTGCATAAGGAACTTCCTGTAGGGTTTCTGGTCATAACTGCATCTTACCATGTACACTTCACACTCTATGTCGAAAATATTGCAGGCAAAAGAAAGCGCGCTTCCCCACTGGCCCGCGCCTGTTTCGGTGGTTATTTTTCTCACGCCCTCTTTCTTGTTGTAATAGGCCTGGGCTACGGCCGTGTTGGGTTTGTGGCTGCCCGGAGGCGAAACACTTTCGTCCTTAAAATATATTCTCGCGGGGGTCTTAAGAGCCTTTTCGAGCCTCACGGCCCTTCTGAGCGGAGTGGGTCTCCATATACGGTATACGTCGATCAATTCGTCCGGTATATCTATATATCTTTCCTGGGACATTTCCTGTTCTATAAGTGACATGGGAAATATCGGAGCAAGATCTCCGGGACCGATAGGCTTCCCCGTGGCAGGGTTAAGCGGCGGTTTGAGCGGGACAGGTAGATCGGGCTGTATGTTATACCACGCCCTGGGCATATCTTTTTCGCTCAGCAATATCTTGGTATCTTCCATTTTCCGTTCTCCCTTCTTTTTTGTCTATTCCCTTATGAGTTCCCTGACCTTGTCGACTATGTTATCAGCCCTCATGAATGTCTCCCCGATGAGAACCGCGTTAACTCCCAGACTTTTAAGGAACATCACCTGCTCATATGTCTCTATACCGCTCTCTGAAACTATGACCTTGTTCTCCGGTATCAGACGTATCAGATGCTGGGTAACGGACACGTCAACGTTAAAATCATTAAGGTCCCTGTTGTTTATCCCGATGATGGACGCGGGTGTAGACAAAACTTTTTCAACTTCTTCGACATTGTGTACCTCCATAAGCACATCCATCCCCAGGGTCTTGGCGAGCGAATAATAACGGTTCAGCTCTTCCGGCGTAAGGATATTAGCTATAAGCAGGATAGCGTCCGCGCCCGCGACAGCCGATTGGTATATCTGGTATTCGTCTATGATAAAATCCTTCCTGAGAACAGGTATGGTCACCCTTTCGGCTACCGTCTTCAGATATTCGAGTCTCCCGTCAAAGAATCTCTCGTCAGTAAGGATGCTGATCGCCGCCGCGCCGGCCGCGTTATAAGCCAGAGCTATCCTCAGCGGGTCGAAATCAACCCTCATGACCCCTTTTGACGGGGAGCTGCGTTTTATCTCCGCGATAAGGTTTATGTGGCCTTTTCTTGAGATATTCTTCTTGAAAGAGCTTTTAATACAGAGGGATTCCGCTTTCTGTTTAAGATCGCTCAGGGACACGCCGGCCTGTGCCTTTTCGATCTCTTTTTTCTTTTCCTCTATTATTCTCGACAATATCATTTTCCCCCTTTTGCCCCTGATAGCGAAGCGCTTGTGATCTCGATTAACGCATTGAGTTTATTTAGCGCTTGCCCCGAATCTATTGAGGCGGCGGCTATTCTCATACCTTCTTTAAACCCGCGGGCCTTCCCCGCGGCCACAAGGGCCACACTTGAGTTCATCAGAACAATGTCCCGGCAGGCCCCTTTCTTCCCCGAAAGCACTCCGCGCAGTATGGAAGCGTTGGCTTTGGCCCCTCTGCCTTTTACACAGTCCATACTTCTCTTCTTCACGCCAAAATCCGAAGGCCGAACGTTATATGTCCTGACCTTTCCGAGATTGAGCTCGCTTATTCTGGTACTGCCGGATATAGACACCTCGTCTATAGGGCCGTGGCCGTTGACCACAAAAGCTCTTCTGGAGCCGAGATGTTTGAGAACGTTAGCCATATCTTCAGTAAGGGAGGGGTTATATACTCCTATAACATGAAGACGAGCCGAGGCCGGATTTGAAAGAGGCCCGAGTATATTGAACACAGTTCGTATGGCTATCTCCTTTCTAACGTGAACGGCGTGTTTCATCGCGGTGTGATAGATCGGAGCGAAAATGAACCCGACGTTTATATCCTTTATGGCCTTTTCGGTTATTTTTACGGGCGCGTCGATCCTGACCCCGAGCTCCTCCAGAACATCCGCGCTGCCGCAATGGCTTGAGGCGGAACGATTGCCATGTTTAGCGACCTTGACCCCGCAGGCGGCAACAACGAACGCTGACGCGGTGGATATATTGAACGTGTTCGATCCCGAGCCGCCTGTTCCACAGGTATCCAGAACATTCGAAGCGACGCCGTCCAATTTTACTTTTAACGCTTTTTGTCTCATTACGCGAGCGGCGCCGGCTATTTCATCCACTGTCTCGCCTTTTATCGCAAGGGCGGTTATAAAAGAACCTATCTGGGCCGGTGTGGCCTTGCCGCTCATGATAACGCTGAAAACCGACCGCATTTCTTTCTCGGAAAGATCTTTCCCGCCAACTATTTTCTTTATAGCTTTTTTAATATCCATTCTCTCGCGCCTTGTCGATAGGGACGTTTAATATCGCTGTATTCTAAAACGAGCCGTATCTTATTTTTCAATATCCACGAAGTTCCGGAGGAGATTTTTCCCCTCAAGTGTCAATATGGACTCCGGATGGAACTGTACGCCCCACACAGAAAGTGCGGTGTGCCTCAGACCCATTATTTCACCGTCATCCGTCCAGGCAATTACCCGGAGTGGTTCTTTGACGGTGTCCGGTTTTACCACTAGTGAATGGTATCTTGTGGCCTCGAACGGCGAAGGCAGACCCCGGAAGATACCCTCTCCGTTATGGTGTATGCCACTGACCTTGCCGTGCATGATCTTGCTTCCCCTTACGATCTCGGCACCATGCGCCTCGGCTATGGCCTGATGTCCGAGACATACCCCCAATATAGGCACCCTGCCGGCGAACGAGCTTATTACATCCTTTGATATCCCGGCTCCGGAGGGACGTCCCGGCCCCGGAGATATTATGATCTTTTCGGGCGTCAGTGCCTCAATTTCCTCGAGCGTTATCTTATCATTCCTTGAGACCTGAACTTTAAGCCCCATCTCGCCTATATACTGGACAAGGTTATATGTAAAAGAATCGTAATTATCGATCACCAGGATCATTTCAGACCTCTCTCGGCCGAATCTATCGCTTTCATCATGGCCATCGCTTTGTTAACTGTTTCCTGATACTCATTTTCCGCGACGGAATCGAGCACTATACCCGCCCCTGCCTGGACATAAGCGGTATCGCCGCTTGTGACTATGGTACGGATGGTTATACACATATCGGTATTACCCGAAAAACTTATGTATCCCACGCACCCGGCGTACGGGCCTCTGGTAACTTTTTCCAGCTCATCTATTATCTCCATGGCCCTCACCTTTGGCGCTCCGGTCACCGTCCCCGCGGGGAAGGTCGCTCTTATCAGGTCAAAAACGTCCTTATCTTCCATTAGCTTTCCGGAAACACCGCTGACTATATGCATAACGTGAGAGTACCTCTCTATGCTCATTATGTCGTGCGTTACCACGCTGGAATACTCGCATACCCTGCCTATATCGTTGCGGCCCAGGTCCACAAGCATTATATGCTCGGCCCTTTCCTTTGGATCGGCCAGCAGTTCCTTCTCGAGAAGAGCGTCGTCTTCCTCGGTGGCCCCCCTCTTTCTGGTGCCCGCGATAGGCCTGACCTCGACCACGCCGTCTTCACCTCTGACGAGTATCTCGGGAGAGGCTCCTATCATAGTGTCTTTTCCCATCTTAAGATAGAACATGTATGGTGAAGGATTTATTGATCTCAGCGCCCTGTATATCGAGAATGTCGAGGCTTTTGTCCTGCGGGTGAACCGCTGGGAAAGCACCACCTGGATGACATCCCCGGATTTTATGTATTCTTTGGCTCGTTCCACTATCGAGCAGAACTCCTCCCTGGTAAGATTGGACCCGGCCTCTTCCGACGGAGGATGGGTCTCATTTTCCTTATGCCCGGTCAGGGTGCGCTCCAGTTTTTGCGCTATCTTCTCTATCTTTACGCAGGCCTTATCATAAGTATCGGCCGGGGAGTCCTTCTCTACAAGCGAATTGGAAACTATCTTTATTTTATGGTCCACATGGTCAAATATAAGTATAGTGTCCGTGAGCATAAGAAGCATATCCGGCATATCAGTATCGTCAGCCTTGCGGCCGGGCAGATCCTCTATGAACCTGACCATGTCGTACCCGAGATACCCCACCAGACCGCCAGTGAACCGGGGAAGCCCTTTTACCGGAACAAACCTGAAGTGTGACATGTAGCGCCTGACTTCTTCCATCGGATCGCATTCGGCCTTATGGGTGTCGACCCTGTCGCCGCGCGTGAATGTTATTGTCTCGCCCTTACTTTTTATTACCAGCGAAGGGCGGCTCCCGAGAAAAGAATATCTCGCCGCGTTCTCTCCCCCCTCAACGGATTCCAGGAGGTAAGAATACTCTCCCTCCTCTATCTTCAAAAAGGCCGAAATAGGCGTCTCGAAATCGGCAAGGATCTCCTTGTAAACGGGAATAACGTTACCTTTTTGCGCCAGAGCTAAAAATTCTTCTTTAGAAGGGTAATACATTCTCTTTACTTTTTATCCTGTGGGTTTACATTTTCACGATATACCTGGTCCGGGTCGAACAATCTCTCGGCGTCTATCCGGATATCGCCTTGAGCATCCACCCGCCTGAAATAACAGCTGAAATATCCTTTGTGGCACGCGGCCCTCTCCTGGTCTACCTTGAAAAGAACAGAGTTATCCGCGCAGTCCACATAGACCTCTCTGACAGTCTGGACACATCCGGAAGTTTCGCCTTTTATCATTACACGGCCCTTTGAACGCCTGAAAACATGTACCTTTTTTTCTTTCATTGTCTTCTCCAGGGCTTCGCGGTCCATATAACACAGTGTAAGGACCTCCAGCGTCCTGTGGTCTTGTATGACCGCGGGTATGAGCCCTTTGCTGTCAAAATTCAGTTTATCTATAAGAGCCATTACTTCCTCCTTTTTCTTTCCCGCCCGGGAAAAGGCCGTCCTGATCCCTTACCGCCACACCCTTCGCCCTTAGATATTTCTTTACATCTCCTATAGAGAACTCCTTGAAATGGAACACTGATGCCGCCAGAGCCGCGTCGGCCTTACCCCGCACAAGGACCTCGGCGAAATGATCGAGTGAACCGCATCCGCCCGAAGCTATGACCGGTATGTTAACCGCTTCGCTTATGGCTTTTGTCAGATCTATATCATAACCGTCTTTGGTGCCGTCCCGGTCCATGCTGGTGAGAAGTATTTCTCCCGCTCCAAGTTTCTCTACCTCGCGCGCCCATTTCACGGCTTCTATCCCCGCGCTTTCGCGGCCGCCGTTTATGTATACCTCCCAGCCGCCGCCCGCGGACGCCTTGGCGTCAATAGCCACTACCACACACTGCCTGCCGAATCTGGAACTCGCCTGGCTTATGAATTCCGGCCTTTTGACGGCGGAGGTGTTCATCGAGACCTTGTCGCACCCCGCGTTCAGAAGCTCCCTTATATCTTCGTTGGTCGAGATCCCGCCGCCCACGGTAAAAGGCATGAACACCTCTTCGGCCACGCGCCTGACGACATCTACCATGGTCTTTCTTTTTTCATGGCTTGCGGTTATATCAAGAAACACCAGTTCGTCGGCACCTTCGTCATTGTATATCCTGGCGTTCTCCACCGGATCGCCCGCGTCGCGAAGGTCCACAAAATTAACGCCCTTTACCACTCTGCCGTCCTTTACATCAAGACACGGGATTATCCGTTTTGCCAGCATCTATTGCCTCCCTCAGGTCTATGGTGCCCTCGTAAAGGGCCCTGCCGATAATGACGCCCGAAAGCCCCTTCGCTTCCAGGGTTTTAAGCTTGATAACGTGGTCTTTTGTCTTGACCCCTCCCGCCGAGATTATCTTTATCCGGGAAATGTCGAGTATACTTTCGATACTTTCCATATTCGGACCGGCCAGCATGCCGTCACTTTTAATATCTGTATATATCATCTCCTTTACCCCGAAACCGGCAAACCACCCGAGAACGGTGGGAACGTCTATATCCACCGAGTCTTCCCAGCCCCCGACGCTTGGTCTGAAGTTTTTGACATCAAGGCTGAATATTATCTTTTCGCCGAAATCATCAACACAGTTATGCGCGAAGTTTATGTCTGTAAAGGCCTTGGACCCAAGGACCACCCTGCTTACCCCTTTGTCGATAGCGCCGCATATATCTTCACGGGTTCTGTAGCCGCCTCCGGTCTCAACGGGTATATCGACAGCCTTAACTATAGACTCTACCACTCCCAGATTTACCGGCCTTCCCTCTTTTGCCCCGTCAAGGTCCACTATGTGAAGAAGGGAGGCACCCATCTCCTGCCATTTTAACGCGGCCTCAACGGGAGATATATTGTAGACCATTTTGCGGTCATACTCACCCTGCTTAAGCCTGACCGTCTTTCCGCCTATAAGGTCTATCGCTGGTATTATTTTCATATTCTTGAAAAATTCTCCAATATTTTAAGCCCTTTATTCTGAGACCTCTCAGGATGGAACTGTACGGCGAACACATTGTCTTTCCACAATACCGACGTATAATCAACCCCGTAAGATGTAAAGCCAGACACATACCTTTCTTCCGCCGACCGGCAGTAGTAAGAATGAACAAAATAAAAATATGCCCCGTCATTTATGCCCTTGAACAGGGGGCACTCCCGATTAAGCAAGGTAACGGTGTTCCACCCTATCTGCGGGACCTTCAACCCTTTCACCGGAGGGAAGATCTTAACTTCCCCCGGGACAAGTTTCAGACACTCACATCCTCCTGATTCCTCGCTGGTATCAAAAAGAAGCTGAAGCCCCAGACATATACCCAGAAAAGGCTTGCCGGCGGATATGCTACGCTTTATGCTCTCTGTATACCCTCTGAGGTTAAGGGCCTCCATGGCGTCTTTGGATGACCCTACCCCGGGTAGGACCACCCTGTCGGCTTTGTCAAGATCCTCCGGGCTCGTACACACCTTGACTTCCTCGCCTATATATCTAAAAGCATTATATACGCTTCTCAAATTCCCCCCGCCATAATCTATTATCGCTATCATCCGTCCTCCAACCTACAGTATGCCCTTGCTCGACGGTATCTCACCGGCGCGGCGAGGGTCTATGCCGGTGGCTTTATCCATAGCCATGCCGAAGGCTTTAAAAACGGCCTCAAAATAATGGTGCATGTCGCCTTTGCCCGAAACTTCCACATGCAGATTTATGGCCATCTTCTTCGAGAAACTTTCAAGAAAGTCCTGTCCGTAATGCACAGAATACCCCTCTTCGTCCTTTATCGGTGTCTCGACCCCCGAAATATCAAAAACGAACGCCGGGCGGTTGGAGATATCCACAGAGACCCTGGCCATGGCAGCGTCCATGGGCGCGTCAGCCGAAGCGGTCCTGGCTATACCTCTGCAGTCCCCGAGAGCCTCCCTGAAAGCCTCTCCCAAAGCTATGCCGATATCCTCGTTAAGATGGTGATTGTCCACATGCGTATCGCCTTTGGCGGTAAGCTCAATGTCAAAATAACCGTGATACGCGAAAAGAGTAAGCATATGGTCCAGAAATCCTATGGTAGTTGAGATCGAACTTTCACCTTTACCGTCAACATTCAGAAGACCTATCCCTATCTGGGTCTCTTTGGACTTCCTGGCGTACCCTTTGATCTTTCTTTCTTTCCTCGCTTTTTCCCTACCGAAGATACCCATATGTTCTTCCTCCCCAATTATCTACAGATCGGGACTCTTTGACCCCCTCTGCGACAAAGTCCTTTATTCGCACCTTACATTGACCGAATTCCAGTGCTCTTCCAGCTTTTCCAACTCCGTAAGCTCTCTTATCCAGCCTGACGATCCCGTAAGCGCCTTTCTGGAATAAGATATTATGTGTGAGCTTTTCATGAAACTCCTGAGATTGAGCCCCGAAAAATATCTGGCCGTCCCTCCGGTCGGCAGAACATGGCTCGGACCGGCTATATAATCGCCTACAGCGACGGGCGAGTACTGCCCCAGAAATATGGCGCCGGCGTTAGTTATTCTTTTGAGCAGCCTTTTTGGGGACCTCAGCATAAGCTGCAAGTGTTCCGGAGCTATCAGATTGGATACCTCGGCGGCGTCCTCAAGGTTCCTGACTTTTATTATATATCCTCTCAGGTTCTTATCCCCGCGAAGCGCTTCGAATATTTTTTTCGATGGTGTAACAAGTATGGAAAGCCCCCTGTGATGCTCCGCCTGCGCCATTATATCGCTTTTCAGATACTCGATATTAGCGTAGTTATTAGCTATTATAAGCACCTCGCTCGGCCCGGCAAGCATGTCTATGTCACAGCGGCCGAACACCTGACGCTTTGCCTCGGTAACATATTCGTTGCCCGGGCCCACTATCTTGTCAACTCTCGGAACGGTCTTTGTCCCGAAGGCGAGGGCTCCTATCGCCTGGGCTCCTCCTATTTTGTATATCTCATCCACGTTCAGGAGATTGGCCACGACCAATATATGCGGGTCTATGCTGTTGTATTCATTGGGCGGCGATACCATTATTATCTTTTTTACTCCAGCTATCTTGGCCGGGAGCACAGTCATATATACGCTGGATACAAGAGGCACGGTCCCGCTCGGAACATAGACCCCGACCTTCTCGATGGGCGCGAACTTCTCGCCGAGCTCTATACCATTTTCATGCCTTATGGTCCATGACTTGGGAAGCTGGTTCCGGTAGAACTTGTTTATATTCTGTATTATCTCTTTCAGTGTGTTAACCATCTCGGGCCTTATATCCTGATAAGCCCCGCTTATCTCTCTTTCTGTTACGCGCAATTCCTTTCGGAGCATGTCCACCCGGTCGAATCTTCGTGTATACTTTATAAGAGCTTTGTCCCCTTCTTCTCTTACGTCTTCAAGTATCCTTGCCACTTTTTTCTCCAGACGCGCTCTGCCCTGGTCGGACCTCGAAACTATCCCATGGAATGCTCTACTTCCCAACTTGACACTTTTCATTTTATCCTCTTTTTTCTATGTATCCCCTGGCTTCTTCTATGGCTTTCGCCAGAGACCCGGGTGATCTTCCCCCGGCCTGGGCGAAATTATCTTTTCCTCCGCCTGAGCCCTCAATGCTTGACGCGGCCGAACACACTATCTCCCTGGCGCTTATGCCCCGCTCGACCAGTTCAGCCGGCACAGCACACACAAGATAAGCTTTTTCTCCGTCTTCGGCTCCGATAACCACCACCGCGTCAGGCGCGGCTTTTTCCAAATAGGAAGCGGCTTTCCTCAAAACCTGCATATCCGAGTGCTCAAAAAGACAAGAAACGAACTTTATACCGCCCACTGATCCGCCGGCGGCGAGGGCATCATCCATCCTGAGCTTAAGCTGCCGGAAGTCATCCGATCGTTTCTCTTTCCGCGCTCTTTTTGCGGCTTTTTCTGTTTTTTCCTTTATCTCAGCGAGACGGGGCTTGAGATCGGACCTGAAAGAAGCTATAACACGCCTGTCCACAGAGACCCTGCCGTCTATAATATTCTGGGCGGCGCTCATTATATCTTCTTCTCCCGGGTCCGGAACATAATACTCTCCGTTCTTTATTTCCGTCGTGAGGGCTTTGAGCTCTTCTCTTATCCATAACTCGGCGGCCTCGCCCGTCGCGGCCTCTATACGCCTTATGCCGCTGGCGACCGAGCTCTCCGAGGTTATAACGCAAAGCCTTATCTCTGATGTGTTGTCGACATGCGTACCCCCGCAAAGCTCTTTTGACCTTTCCCCTACCGTTATGACCCTTACCATATCGTCGTATTTATCACCGAAAAAAGAAAGCGCGCCTTCCTCTTTGGCCTGGTTTATGCTTTTGACCTCTTTGCACACCTCCAGGCATTCTTCTATCCAACCGTTGACGAGCTCCTCTATTTTTGACATCTCCCTTTCAGAAAGTTTCTTCATATGGGTAAAGTCAAACCTGAGATGCCTGTGATCGACCAGGGAGCCCGACTGTTTTACGTGGCTGCCCAGAACCTTCCTCAGCGCGGCCTGAAGCAGATGTGTGGCCGTGTGGTTCATCGCTGTCCGGGATTTTTTTTCGTCGTCAAGATCGATCCGCGCTTTATCGCCTCTTGTGAACCTGCCCTCATCGACCCGGACCTGATAGACCTTTCTTCCATCGGACTCAAAAGTGTTAAGTATGGACATGCGTCCGCCGGGTCCGGCGATACTCCCTTTATCTCCCACCTGCCCTCCGGCCTCCGGATAGAACACCCCACTCTGGGGAGACGTGACAACTTCCCCTTCTTCCCCCTCTTCCAACATCTCGGCTGGTTTACCGTCTTTGACCACAAACACGATCTCGGCATCGAGGGGTAGATCTTCGGAATACGCGGGCCTGGGCGAATGCGTGAAAAGATCGGGTCGAAAAATGAACTCTCCCGCCATATCGCTTCCCTTGCGCGACTGTTCTCTTCTTTTTTTCATGAAGGCCTCGAACTCTTTCAGGTCCGCTTTCGCGCCCTTTTCCCCGCACATTTCGGTAATAACATCCACAGGCATGCCGTAGGTATCGACCAACATGAATACCTGCTCCCCGCTGAGCGACCTGGCTCCGGATGAGAGCATCTCTTCCAGTACCGGCATCGCGCCTCGCAGGGTGTAGTTAAAACGTCTTTCTTCCTCCTCCACTATCGCGGCTATATGCTCCCGTTTTTCCTGGACCTCCGGAAATATGCCGCTGAATATTCCGGCGACCACCGGCACTATATTGTACAGGAAAGCTTCTCCCCCCGTATTCCCTTTGAGCCAGGCCCGTCTTATGAGCTTCCTGACCACATATCCTCTTTTCTCGTTGGACGGTGAAACCCCGTCGGCAATAGCCATTGTGGCAGCCCTTATATGATCGGCTATCAGGTTCAACTCAAAAGCGGGACGCTCCCCGGTGGTCTTTTTTATTCCCTCTATTATCGGAACAAAGAGATCTGTCTCGAAATTGGTCTTTACGCCCTGCACTACCGAACACATCCTCTCAAGCCCCATACCGGTATCTATGTTCCTGGCGGGCAGAGGGGTGAGATGCCCGTCGGGCTGTCTTTCGTACTGGGTGAAAACCAGGTTCCAGACCTCCACGAATCTCCCGCAATCACAAGCTGGTCCACAATCCGGTCTTCCGCATCCCGCATCCTTCCCCCAGTCATAGAATATCTCCGAACATGGTCCGCAAGGACCGTTAGGGCCTTTTTCGGGAGCGTCGGCCGGCCAGAAATTATCGTGATCCCCCAGCTTTACCACCCTTTCGGCGGGCACACCCACCCCGCTGACCCATATTTCAAAAGATTCATCATCTTTGTCATGCACCGATACCCATAGCTTTTCGGCAGGGATGTTCATTACCCCGGTCATGAACTCCCACCCCCACATTATGGCCTCTTTTTTGAAATAATCACCAAAAGAAAAATTGCCGAGCATCTCAAAAAAGGTATGGTGCCTGGGGGTCCTGCCCACATTCTCAAGGTCGCCTGTACGCAGACATTTCTGACTGGACACGGCACGGGTATAGGTTATGTTCCTTCCCATGAACTGTTCTTTGAACTGGTTCATCCCCGCACCTGTGAAAAGAAGCGTAGGATCTTTAGCGGGCACAAGAAGATCACTGGGCACTATGGTATGGCCCTTGTTCCCGAAAAACTGGAGAAACTTCTCTCTTATCTCTTTTGAGGTCATATCGCTTTCACTTTCTGTTATCAGCCGTTCACACAGAGGCGCTCAACACTTTTCTTATGTCTTTTTCTATCTGGTTGAGCATCTTCGCGTTATCCTTAAGATAGAGCCGGGCGTTCTCCTTCCCCTGGCCTATCTTCTCCTCTCCGTAAGAGATCCATGTGCCGGATTTCTTCAGTACCCCCAACTCTTCCGCCAGGTCTATTATGCTTGAAGAGCGAGATATGCCCTCATCGAACATTATGTCGAATTCGGCCTGTTTGAACGGAGCGGCAAGTTTGTTCTTTACCACTTTGGCCCTTACCCTGCTGCCTATAACATTATCGCCTTTTTTGAGCGATGCTATGCGCCTGAGATCTATCCTGACGGACGAATAGAACTTGAGGGCGTTGCCGCCGGTGGTGGTCTCGGGGTTGCCGAACATAACGCCTATTTTCATTCTTATCTGGTTAATAAAAATAACACAGGTCTTGGATTTACTTATGGCGGCGGTGAGCTTTCTGAGCGCCTGGCTCATCAACCTGGCCTGAAGTCCCACGTGCGAATCTCCCATATCTCCTTCTATCTCTTTGCGGGGTGTGAGAGCCGCAACGGAATCTATCACGACAACGTCGATGGCGTTGCTGCGAACAAGTGTCTCAGCTATTTCGAGCGCCTGTTCGCCGTTGTCGGGCTGGGATATCAAAAGACTGTCAAGATCTACCCCGATCCTCTTCGCGTAAGAAGGATCGAACGCGTGTTCGGCGTCTATAAAAGCGGCGTCCCCTCCGGACTTCTGGGCGTTAGCCAGTACGCTCATGGTCAGGGTTGTTTTCCCGCTCGACTCAGGGCCGAATATCTCAACTACTTTTCCGCGAGGGACACCTCCTACACCCAGAGCGATATCGAGCCCCATGGAACCGGTGGATATGGACTCTACCTGCACCTTATGTCCCTCTCCCATGGTCATTATGGCTCCCTCGCCGAAATCTTTCTCTATTTTGCTCAGAGCAAGTTCAAGAGCTTTCTTTTTTGGGGAGTTCTTGGCCTCGGATCTCTGATCAGTGGTATTTTTAACTTCGGATCTGGCCTTGATATTCTTAGACATAGCGTTCCTCCTGTGGATTTTCCTCTTAATATTACTGACTTATTATACTTACGCAGCCTCACGATTGCAAAGAAAATATACCCGCGCACTGCCCCCTACTACTATAGACACATTTTCGGGGAAAAACCTTTCACTTTTTTATGGATATTTTTATCCGGAAAGCTCAAAAGACGCCAAAGGGGTGTGTACAGCGCCTGCCGAGGTGAGTTCAGATCTGAATATAACTATTTTATCGACGGTGCTTTTTGCCGGCTCCACTTTTACTTTCAAGGCCGCATTTTTGAGATCTCTTCTTCCTTTCCCGCTTCTCACTCTGCCCAGCGTAAGATGCGGCCGGAACTTTCTTCCCTCCGCGGGAAAACCTTCCCCTGCCAGACGATCATCAACCGCTTTAGCGAGGTTTTCCGCCTCACGCCCCCCTGCGCCAATATCCGCCCATACCACTTTTACGCGGTCCCAGTCGGGAAAAACCCCTACCCCGCTCAGAACCATATCGAAAGGCGCTGTACGTGAGGCTATCTCTCCGAGATGCCGTCCGATATTTTCAGTTTCTTTCCCGGAAATATCCCCAAGGAATTTAAGGGTAAGGTGCATCGCGCGGGAGCGTATCCACTTCACGTCCGCTCCGGACCTTTTCAGGTCCCGGGCCACGCGGGAAAGCTCCTCTTTGACTTCCTCCGAGAGTTCTATCGCTATAAAAACACGTATTTTACGATCTTTCCCGCCTGTGACCATACATTTCCGTCAGGACTATATTCTATCCGCCAGAAGCCTAAATACAGCCTCGGCGAACTTCTCCTTGTTCCGACGCCTTCCGCCCTTGTAAAGAACCTTTTCCGAATAACACTCTCCCTCTGTTACAACGGCTATATAGGCAAGGCCTACGGGCTTTTTCAGGCTACCCCCGGAAGGACCGGCTATGCCGGTCACGGCGGCTGAAAAGTCGCTGTCCATAAGGGCCTTAACGCCTTTTGCCATCTCTTCAGCGGTCTGTCGGCTTACCGCCCCGTGCTTTTTTATTATATCGCCAGGCACTCTCAAAAGTGAGATCTTTATATCGTTGGAATAAGCTATTACCCCTCCCCTGAAATACACGGAGCTCCCGGCGGCATCGGTTATCCGGCTGGAAATTAGCCCACCGGTGCATGATTCTGCCAGGGCCAGGGTTTTACGCTTCTTTTTCAGAGCAGCGGCTATCTTTTTTTCGGGAGGTCGGACGCTCATAGGGGATGCCCGCTTAACCTGGTTAGATCAACCTGCTCGGTCTAACCGGGTTGATCTTATGATCCGTTTAAAAAAGGGACTATACGGCCGCGCCTACGGTCGCTTTTTCTTTTATCTCGTTCTCTTCGGCGAACTTAACGGAAACCATTTTGGACACGCCCTTCTCTTCCATGGTTATACCGTAAAGTACGTCCGCGAGTTGTATGGTCATTCTGTTATGCGTAATTATTACGAACTGGGAAAGCTTCAGAAATTCCTGGAGCACGCGGCAGAACCTAACAACATTGGACTCGTCAAGCGGAGCGTCGATCTCGTCCAGCACGCAAAAGGGGCTGGGGTTCACCTTGAATATGGCGAATATAAGGGCTATAGCCGTCATCGCCTTTTCGCCTCCGGAAAGCTGCATTATGTTGTGAAGTTTTTTGCCGGGAGGGCGCACTACTATATCTATGCCGCACTCGAGAACGTTGTTCTCGTCTTCAAGGACAAGATCGGCCTTGCCCCCGTTGAAAAGCATGCGGAAATAATCGTTGAACTCTTTCTTGATAGCCTCGAACGATTCCATGAACTTCTTCTTTGTGGTCCTGTTTATTTTCTGTATGGCCTGCATAAGCTGCTCTCTGGCCGATTCCAGGTCTTCCCGCTGTTTTGAAAGGAACCCGAACCTCTCTTCTAACTGTTTATGTTCTTCCATCGCCCCCAGGCTCACGTCGCCCATGCGCTCCAGCTGTTCCTTTATGTCCTTTATCTGGGATAAAACACCGTCCCAGTCGGCCCCGGGATCTATCTCGACCTCTACGGACGATATGTCGACCTTGTAAGAATCCATCATCTTTTCGACGATCGAAGCCCTCTTGAACTCTATCTCTTTCTTCATTATGTCAACATCCCGCGCTTTGTCCCTGGCTGATTCCAGCTCCTGCTCGCATGATCTCAACTCTTCCTGCGCGCGGTTTATCCGAACAGCGAGGGCATCTTTTCTCTCTTTCTTCTCGAATATCTCCGCATTACGCTCCTCGAGAGCGGAGTTCAACTCCACATTATGTCCTTCCAGACAAACCGTCTCTTCTTCAAGGTCTCTTATCCTCTGGCCGCTTTCGTTGATCCGCGCTCTCCTTTCTTCCACATCGCTGTCCACCCTCTGGAAAGACCTTCTTTCTCTTTCGAGATTGTCCGCGAGGTTCTCCTCTTCTTTTCTCATGGCGGAAAGTTCGGCCTTAAGGTCCGACATGCAGAAAAGCGTCTCTTCTCTCCTTACGGAATTTTCTCTTATCTCCTCCTGGGCCCTGTCTATAGATTCCTGGAGCTCTCTCTGCCGTTTTTCTACCTCCACAAAGGTCTGTTCATACCTTTCCTTATCCTCGTTGAGCTGGCGAAGTACGTCCCGTTCCTCCTCTATCTCGGCCTCAAGGATAAGTACCTCTTCGTTTATGGAATCCATCTTTTCTTTGACCGACGATTTTCTGGAAGATACCTCCGCCAGCCGCATCTCCCTTTCTCTAAGCTCCGCCTCGAGACGTTCCTTTTTAGATAACGATGCCTTGAACCACTCTTCGAGCTGATCTATCGATACCGTCAGTTCTCTTACAGCCTCTTCCACTGAACTCTCTTCCTGTTTCATCTGCTCGAGTTTTTCGCGCCTTCCGAAAAGAGGGATCGTCTCCTTGGACGAAAAATTCCTGCTTCTGAAAATACCTTTCTGATACACTTCACCACGCTCTCCTATTATCCTGCCCCCGAAAGAAGGCTGGCTGTCAAGAAAAGAACGCGCGGTCTCGAAGGAGACCGTGACAAGGATATCGCTGAAAAACTCTCTGATGGCTGTATCATAAGGCTCCCGCGCCGTTATTACCTCGGATATGCCGCCGAGCGGGCTGTTGCCGCTGACAACGGGCGAATCTCCCCCGGAAAGGAATTTTTGTATATCGCCGAGTATTATAAGGTTTACGCTTTCCATGGCGTTTTCGGCCAGATACCCTATAACCCTGTCGGCGGTGTCCCGGCTGTCCACAACAAGAGCGTGAGACGCGTCTCCCAGTACTGATTTAACTGACTCCTCATAACTCTCACGTACGTTTATGATCTCCGAAAGTATCCCCTTGACCCCGGAAAACCGGGGGTCTCCGGACTCAGCCCTTTTCATTATATCCTTTACGCTTTCTCCCATGCCTTCCCGCTCGGATATAAGTTTCTCTAGAAACTCCCGGCGTGGTTTTATGCGGTTCAGATGCTTTTCCTTCTCAGCTCTGTCGGAAACAAGCAGAGCCTGCCTCTGTTGTCTTGCGACATACTCATCGCTGAAAACCCTGTATTCATCTTTTTTCTCCCCAAACCCGGCCGTGGCCAGAACCAGTTCCTCTTCTATCCCGCGCATCTTTTCGGCGACGTTATCCTTCTCGGCCTGGACATTGTTCCTCTCAAGTTTTAGACGCCTTTCTCTGGAAAGAGCGTTCTGTATATCCGCGCCGTTCTTTATCAAGGCGTTCTTGGTCCGGGTCTCTTCAGATACTATGTCCACTATCTTTTCCCTGTTCATTTTGAGCTCATGCCTGTGCGTCTCAAGACTTGAAGTAACGGCCTTTATGTTGTCTTCGGCCGCGGACAGCGCCTCTTCTTTGTTCTGACGCCTTCCCGAAACATCCCGGAACCTCTCTTCCAGTTCATCAAGACGCGTTTTCATGCTGTCTTTCCGCTCGGTGGCCTGCTCTATCTCCCAGTCGAACCTCTCCACCTGCTTGCGGAGCTCTTCAACCCTTTCTCTGTTAACCTCTATTGTGTGCCTGTTCTTATCTATATCGGTAGAAAGCCTCATTACCTCGTTCTGTGAATTGTTGAGGTCTTCCGAGAGAGAATTGAACTCACCCCGGGCATTAAGAAGCATCGCCGACATCTCCTCTACTTTTCGTGCCAGTTCTTCCGAGGTTTCCCTTATCTGCCTGTTCTTGTCTACGAGCGAAGTATCATCGGTGCTTAGCTCTCTGTATTTTTTTACAGACAGCTTTACCTCGAGCGTTTTGAGCTGCTCAAAACGTGCTTTGTACCTTTCCGCTTTTCGGGCCTTTCTTTCTATGGAGTTTATCTGCCTCTCGACTTCGCGGATAATATCGTTTATCCTGAGAAGATTGTCCCGGGTCTTCTCAAGTTTCATAAGAGCTTCGCGTTTTTTTGTTTTATATCTTGTTATGCCGCTGGCCTCCTCAAAAACATAACGCCTGTCTTCGGGCTTTGAGGAAAGTATCATATCCATACGGCCCTGCTCCACTATAGAGTAGGAACTTGTGCCTATACCGGTACCCATGAGAATATTCTTTATATCCATAAGACGTACCGGGGTCTTGTTGAGAATATACTCGCTTTCACCGGAGCGATAAAGCCGGCGGCTTATCGTGACTTCGTCAAAATCCACCGGGAGGGATCTGTCCTCGTTGGAAAAAGTAAGCGCTACCTCGGCAAAATTAACTGGCTCATATTTATCGGTCCCGTTGAATATGACGTCCTGCATGGACGAAGACCTCATGCTTTTTGTCGACTGCTCCCCGAGCACCCACTTTATGGCATCAACAATATTGCTTTTACCGCATCCGTTGGGGCCGACGACCGCGGTGACGCCCGGCTCGAACTTGAGTTTTGTCTTGTTAAGAAAAGACTTGAACCCTACTATCTCAAGCTTCTTGAAATACATTTTTCCTCCCCCTATTTTCCGGCCTGTGAATTGCCTTCTATTATGCTTTTAAGATGCTCTATCTCTTCTTCAGTATATTCCCTGTAGCTGTTTATCGGATTGCGCCGAGGCTCAGGGAAGATGCCTTTCTTTTCATAGTTTATTACCGTACCCCGGTATATCCCGAGTATATCGGCAACTTCCTGAACAGTATATTTTCTTGTTCCGTTAGCTATCATGATCCGGATTATAGTTTGATGACCTTTGTATATGTTTGAATGCCTTTGATTAAGTTTGTTAGAGTATATATGGCTTTGGTGTTCTTGTCAAGGTCTTAAGAAAAAAATATCACCGCTTTGGGATCCTCGCTAAGATCACTAAGACTAAAATCCTCTAATATAAGGGTATTCGGGTAAACAGCGGTATATTTTCGAGAGGCACCGTGAAGAGAGCAAGCATGGTCCCGCCCTGCGATATTATGACAATGGCGGGTTGCGGGCGGAACGTTGAGGACGATTTCCTCGCAAAATCGTACATCCCCTCGAGAATATACTGCTGTTTACCCTTGTTCTTTAGATAAGTAGTAAAATACCAAGGGACACTCATGGATCAAAGGGATAGTATCGCTACTTCTTGAGGACTTTTTTGAATTCCTGCGTGAGCATCGGGATGACCTTGAAGATATCGCCAACTATGCCATATGTGGCTATTTTGAATATAGGAGCTTCGGGATCTTTGTTTATGGCGACTATCGTACCGGAAGACTGCATTCCTATAAGATGCTGTATCTGCCCGCTTATGCCGCACGCTATGTAAAGTTTGGGACACACTGTCTTTCCGGTCTGCCCGACCTGATGGGAATAGGGTATCCAGTCCGCGTCAACAGCCGCGCGCGAAGCCCCCAGTGCGCCGTTAAGAGTGAGAGCGAGGTCTTTTATCATGCCGAAGTTCTCCGCCCCGCCAACTCCCCTGCCGCCGGAAACTATTATATCGGCCTCGGCCAAATTAACCGTCTCCTCTATCTCCTCCACTATATCCATAAGCCGGGTACGCGAAACGAAAGCGTCTTCGGGGAACTCTTCCTTTATGATCTCGCCTTTGCGGGCGGGGTCAGGGTCTGATTCTTTCATTACCTTGTGCCGGACTGTGGCCATCTGAGGTCTGTGATTGGGTGATATTATGGTCGCCATGATATTCCCGCCGAAAGCCGGACGGGTCTGAAGCAGTATCTTCTCTTTCTCGTCAATGTCAAGACCGGTACAGTCGGCGGTAAGACCGGCCCCCAAAGTCACGGCAACGCGCGATATAAGGCTTCTACCTATAACGGTGGCGCCGCAGAGAACTATCTCGGGCTTGTATTTAGAAACAAGCCCTGTAAGGACTTTTGTGTAAGGATCGTCCAGATACCCCTTGAGCTTCGGCGAATCCACAAGATAGACCTTGTCGGCTCCCCTGGCGATAAGCTCAGCGCACTCTCCCTCTACATTCTCACCCAGCAATACAGCGCAAAGGTTCGAGCCTAGCCGGTCGGCGAGTTCTCTGCCTTTTCCCAGAAGCTCAAAAACCACCGACTGGACTTTTCCCTTTTTTTGTTCGGCGAAAACCCAAACATCTTTGTAAAGTGAAAAATCTACCTTACTCTCCGGTTCTTTCTTTTCGATCACTATAGCCTGGAACTTGCACGCTTCCGCACATGCCCCGCAAAGCGTACATTTTGTAAGGTCTATTACGGCCTTCCTATCTTTCATCTCTATGGCGCCGAAAGGACAAACCTTTACACAAAGCGTACAACCCGTGCATTTATCTATCAAAACTTTTATCGCGTCACTTCCCACTCTATCTCCTGTCACTGATCCGTCAACAAAGGTGGCAGACTATAAGCCCTGTCACCCGATAATTACATCCTTCAATAAACCCGCGAGTTCTTTAGCTATCTCATCGGGCTCCCCTTCTATTATCTGTCCGCCTCCTCTGGGCGGGGGGGTAAAAACTTTCACAACGCGCGTGGGAGACCCGTCCAGCCCTATTTTATCATCATCACAGAGCAGGTCATCCGCCGTCCATACCGGTATTTCCGCTTTCTTGGCCCTCATCTTGCCCTTCAGAGAAGGAAGGCGAGGCTCATTTATCTCTTTTACCACAGTGAACACGACCGGCAGGGGTGTTTCTATAATATCATATCCCTCCTCTGTCATGCGTTCGACCAGGGCCTTTTGCGCGTCTATTTTCTCTATCTTTTTCACATATGTGACCTGGGGAATATCAAGATGCATCGATATCCCGGGGCCTACCTGCGCGGTATCTCCGTCGGATGCCTGTTTGCCGCAAAATACCACCCCATGATCACCTATTTTCCTGATAGCCTGAGCGAGAGTATAGCTGGTTGCCCAGGTATCGCTTCCGGCGAACTTCCTGTCGCTTACAAGAACAGCGCTGTCACAGCCCATGGATATGGCTTCACGCAGAGCTTCAGATGCCTGCGGTGGACCCATGCTTATCGCTACCACCTCGGCCCCCTCTCCAAACCGCTCCTTAAGACGCAGAGCTTCCTCTATGGCGTACATATCGAAAGGATTTATTACCGACTCCACGCCTTCTCTTTTGAGCGTGTTGGTAACGGGATCTATCTTAACATCTGTGGTGTTGGGAACCTGTTTTATGAGTACAAGTATTTTCATGGCTTTTTGGTCTTACCCCTGTGAACGCAAACTCATGGGCTATGCCGCAGCTTACGTTCCTACCAGAGCTTACTCCGCTTCCTTCAAAACTCCCGTTTACTTCGCCAGCCCTTGCTTTATAAGCGCCGACGCTATGACACTGCGCTGTATCTGGTTAGTCCCTTCATATATCTGGGTTATTTTGGCGTCTCTCATGAGCTTCTCGACAGGGTACTCCTTCATATAACCGTATCCCCCGAAAAGCTGAACGGCGTCGGTCGTAACTTTCATCGCCGTATCTGAGGCAAAAAGCTTGCACATTGCCGAAACTTTAGCTATGTTCTTAGCTCCAGAATCGACCATCCTCGCGGCCGAGTATATCATGGCTCTCGAGGCCTCGACCTGTGTCGCCATATCCGCCAGCATCCACTGTACTCCCTGGAAAGACGATATCGACGCTCCGAACTGTCTTCTTTCATGGGTATATTTCACAGCTTCGTCAACGGCCCTCTGAGCTATACCTACAGCCTGAGCCGCCACGCCGGGCCTTGAGTGGTCGAAAGTCTTCATGGCCACAATGAACCCGAGCCCTTCCTTGCCCAACAAATTCTCTTTAGGTATCTTACAATCGGTAAAAATTACCTCTCTTGTGGCCGACCCTCTTATGCCGAGCTTATCTTCTTTTTTACCGAAACTTACTCCCGGGGTATCCTTGTCCACAATAAAAGCGCTTGCGCCGCGGGCGCCTTTAGACCTGTCGCTCATAGCTATAACTGTATACACCTCGGCTTCCCCGCCATTGGTGATCCATTGCTTCGTACCGTTAAGTATGTAATGGTCTCCATCTTTTTTAGCGGTGGTCTTTATCCCGCCGGCGTCCGAGCCGGCTTCGGCTTCGGTAATGCAGAACGCCGCCAGCTTTTTCCCCGACGCTATGTCAGGCAGATATTTTGCTTTCTGCTCTTCGTTAGCGTACAAAAGTATCGGATATGTACCGAGACCCGTAGCCGCAAAAGCAAGAGCTATTCCCCCGCATCCCCATGAAAGCTGCTCGGTCGCTATGGCCATCTCAAGAACCCCGCCGCCCATGCCGCCGTATTCCTCGGGTATATAAACTCCACATATGTCTGACTCGGCGAAGATCTTAACTATGTCCCAGGGGAACTCGTTCTTCTCATCGTACTCAGCGGCGACCGGCTTTATCTTTTCCTCCGCTATCTGGTGGCAAAGTTCCTTTATCATCTGTTGTTCTTCGGTCAAGAGATAATCCATTTGGGTCTCCTTGTTTTTTCCTGAACCTGGTCCGCTCAAGGCGTTCAGCTTAAAATATTCGTTTTCCCGCGAGAAAGTCCGAAGCGTTTAAAGGGCAAATTACTCTTTGAACTTTTTCAGGGTAAGAGTAACGTTATGCCCGCCAAACCCAAGAGAGTTACTTATGGCGATATCAACCCCGGCTTCCCGCGCGACATTAGGCACGTAATCCAGATCGCAATCGGGATCGGGATTCTCGTAGTTTATGGTAGGAGGTATAACGCTATGCTTTATCGCAAGCGCGCAAGCTATGAGCTCTGTAGCGCCTGTAGCTCCCAAAAGATGCCCGGTAACTCCCTTTGTGGAGCTTACCGGCATATCGTAAGCCCGCTGACCGAACACCTTCTTAATAGCGCCGGTTTCCATTTTATCGTTAAGTATTGTAGACGTTCCATGAGCGTTTATGTAGTCCACATCCGAGGGGTCTACGCCCGCGTCCTTAAGTGACCCTCTCATGCATCTTACAGCCCCGTCCCCTTCGGGGTCTGGGGCCGTCATGTGATAGGCGTCCCCGCTCATCCCGTAGCCGGCGATCTCACAGTATATTTCCGCGCCGCGCTTTCTGGCGTGCTCGAGTTCTTCCAGAACTACCACACCGGAGCCTTCGCCCATTACGAACCCGTCCCTGTCCCGGTCAAAAGGCCGCGAAGCATGCTGCGGATCATCGTTGCGCATGGAAAGAGCTTTTAACGCGCAAAACCCACCGAATCCCATTTTGGTTATGGCCGCTTCGGACCCGCCCGCCACCATTATATCGGCTTCGCACCTCTGTATTATTTTGAAAGCGTCCCCTATAGAATGGCTGCCGGTAGCACACGCGGTTACAGCCGAAGAATTCGGCCCCTTGAACCCGAGCTCTATGGATACCATTCCCGAAGCCATATTGACTATCAGCATCGGGATAAGGAATGGCGATATCTTAGAGGCCGCTTTGGCTTCGTCGTCCGAACGAATATACTTCTCATGCTCGGCTTCAACCGTATGAAGGCCTCCTATTCCTGAACCTATATATACGCCCGCTTTTTCCTGGATGATTTTATCCCGATCAAGACCGCTATCCTCCACGGCCATCTTAGCGGCGGCTATGGCGAACTTAACGAACTTGTCGAGACGCCTTTCCTGTTTCGGGTTCATATACCGCTTAGCGTCGAAATCCTTTACCTCCGCGGCTATGCGGGAGTTAAAGGGGGAGGGATCAAAAACGGTAAGGCGTGTCACACCTGTCTTACCATTGATGAGGGAATCCCAGTAATCTTTGACGTTGTTCCCTACGGGAGTAACAGCGCCTACTCCCGTAAGGACTACTCTTCTTTTGGACATCTTAATTTTCGGAAGGTTGCTGACTCTTATTTACCGGCGGCTTTTTCTTCTATGTAAGCGATAGCTTCGCCTACCGTAGTAAGCTTTTCCGCGTCTTCATCAGGTATCTCAGCACCAAACTCCTCTTCGAGAGCCATTACCAGCTCCACAGTATCGAGGGAATCCGCTCCAAGATCGTCGATGAATTTGGCGTCATCTTTAACTTCCTCGATCTTTACACCAAGCTGCTCAGCTACGATCGATTTTACCTTTTCAGCTATCTCTGACATTTTTCCTCCTTTTATATTACAGTTAGGTAAAACTGCCTCTCAAATATCCGCTACCTGTATCAACTATTAACCTATGTCGCTTCGCTCCATAAGTTATGGTCTCGTTTACATTACCATCCCGCCGTCTATTTTTATGACCTGCCCCGTTATATAAGAAGAGCTTTCGCTTGCCAGGAAAAGCGCCAGCCTGGCTACATCTCGAGTCTCTCCCATGCGCCCCAGCGGTATCAGGCTTAAAAGACTTTCCCGGGCTTCTTCTCCCAGCTTATCGGTCATATCTGTCTTTATAAAACCGGGCGCTATGGCATTAGCCGTTATATTACGCGACCCAAGTTCCTTGGCGACGGTCTTTGTCAAAGCTATAAGGCCGCCCTTGCTTGCCGAATAATTGGCCTGACCCGCATTGCCCATGACCCCTATTATAGAGGCCATGTTTATTATTCTTCCCGACCTGGCTTTCATCATGGGGCGGGTAACGGCTTTTATGCAGTTGAAGGCGCCTTTAAGATTAACATTAATAACGGCGTCCCATTCGTCTTCCGACATCCTCATAATAAGATCATCTCTGGTGATGCCGGCATTGTTGACAAGTATATCCAATGTGTTGAAATTGTCAAGGGTTTTCTTGACAAAATCGTTCACTTCAACGGCGCTTGTTACATCTACCTTTCCCGTCATAACCTTGCGTCCGGTCGCCGACTCTATTTCACTTTTAGCGGCGGCAAGGTCCGACTCGTTTACGTCACATATGGCTATATCCGAACCGTTCTCGGCGAAAAGCATGGCGATATCTCTGCCTATGCCCCGTCCTCCTCCGGTTATAAATGAGACCTTATCTTTAAGAAACATTAGCACCTCCGTATTTTCCGCACATAATTGTAACAGCATTGAATATTTTGTCAAGCGATTTTGCCGCGCAAGCTTCAAATAAAGGCTTTTTATATAAGCCGGGAAGTTATTATGTTCAGTAGAAGAGGTCTTCGTACGGGTCTATCCTGAGATAAAAGATCCTGTATTCGCCGTCCTCGTCCTCGGCAAAGATACACCTTATACCCGTTTCAGCATTCTCGGAAAATTCCGCTTTATAGGCAAGAAGCGGATAACGCCTGATCGGATCGGATCTTTCGAGTAAAAATTGTTTGGAAACATAGTCCCCGTATTCCGCCTTATATCCATGGACCCATAACGCCCTGAAAGCTCTTTCAGACATCTTGCGCCTGCGGCTGGAAAAGTTTTTTATAAAGCCTTGATAGTCCTGTCTGTTATAGGCTTTTAATGCCATCTCAAGAAGGGGCTCATGATCCTGTCTGAAAACCATCCATTCCTCTTGGGTAAAATTTTCCGAAGAATTCGCCCCGCTTTGCGCCACGCAAGTACGAGGAACGGCGGTTATCCAGCATACCGTTAATACAAAGCCCGCCAGGATCGACACGTAAATACTCGTTCTTACCATATCATTCCCTTTGAAAAAATTATGTTCTTATATGAGATCAACACATACAGCGCGCACCGCATATTCTACTACCGGGGCGATCAGTTTTCAAGCATCTCGGAAAACCCACCTCCGGTATAAGCGTCTATATAAGCCGTAAGCTCTTCTATTCTGGAAAGTCTGGTCTTAAGGCCGGAACCATCCTCTTCAGTTAGGGACCGTGCCTCTTTTATCAGTTTTTTCCTCTCAAAATACAACCTGGTTACATCCTCAAGAATATTATTCCTGAGCTGGACCATGAGCTTGCTCCTGGTGTCGATCGACGTCTGAGAGGGATTCCAGATAATATTCCCCAGATCCCATACCATGGTAGCCTTCCAGTCGTTCCTCCTGTCGCGTGGACCATCCACTATATATGTTCTGGTCGCGCTCTTGTATATTTCCAGATTGTCATTATAGACTTCCCCATAGGCAACAGTAAGCCTGGGGAGCACGGCGTTCCACCTGGCGCCCCGCCTCCAACCTTTTATTTTGTCCGGGCTCACCTCGGCATACTCTATGGCCATCTTCTGTGTGGTTGTTATATCCGGACCGGCGGGCGGGAATCGAAAACCGGAAGATGAGTTTCTGAATTCGGTGCCATAACCGAACGTGTTCAATTCCCGCGTATATACTTTCCTCTCGGTTGTTATCAGGATATTGCAGGCACCTTTTTCATCCATGTGAATATCAAGGCCCGTTATGTCCCCTTCCGCCGAAGCCTCGAATATCGAGGTCCACGCGCGGGATACGGGATCTCTCAAAAAAACCTTGTTCCGGACCGCCGCCATTATGCCCGCCCTCGTTCCGATAGCCATGTTGATCCCCGAAGATGACAACCCATCGACATTGATGTGTTCAGACTTTTCAGTAAGAGCGTCAAAAAGAACGATCCCCCTTTTGGTGGAAACAACAACCCCTGAAGGGTATCCCACCCCTACATACCTTATGGGCGGCAGGTCAGGCTCTTCATCTTCCGTTCTATCTTCAAACTCGGAACTATCTCCGTCTGAAACGATGAAATACCTTTTCCATTCCATGGCTCCATCACCTGAATACATAAGGTCTTCCCCACAAGCCGCGTAGATGACACCGGAGTCTGACACGACGCTTTCTATCTGCCCGGACCTGGGTCCCGTGAAGACAGGCCGTAGGTCCTTGCCCTCCACAATGAACATCTCATCCACAGTCCACACAATGATCTTGTCTCTGTTCGCGACGAATTCCACCCCCCTGAGACCTTTTTTACCCGGTATATGCCGCCATGCCTTACGGGAATGCCCCGCGTTGCCGGGAATAGTATTTATGAACAACCCTTCCATGGTCGCGGCGAGCACTCTTTCCCCCGCGAAAACTATCCCTGTAACATGGACATTCCCCGCGGGTAAAGCGGCTTTCTCCCAGTTCTTTCCCCGGTCAATAGTATAGTAAAGCCCGTCTTGTGTTCCTATGTATACCATATCACTGCCACTGACGCCTTTTACGCATGTAAGAACAGAGCCTCTTCCTATATTAGCGGTAATATCCTCGAACCCATAAACATTAATGGCACCCGCGAACAATATAAAAAACAATAAAAACCGTCCCACGAGCGCCTTGGCCTTTTTCCTTCCCGTCTTTTCCATTTTTTCACTCCTTTTTTAGTTTTGACCTTGACATAAACACTGCCTTTGATAGAATGTATCTATCAATAAAAACGCGGGTCCGACTCCGGATCCTTCGCGTTACAAGGCGGGTGAATATCCCCTACCATCACCCGCCTTTGATTTTAATCATTTTTTAATTTTTTGTCAATATTTTTTTCATCTTTCATCAAGTTAACCTGGTTAAATCAACCAGGTTAAAATAACCAGGTTAAGATTGGGCGCTTGATAGTCCGCATAACTAAGTGTATAATCGTGTTATGGGTGCTAATTCTGACAGGTTTCCAGGCGGGTTTTTATGGGGAGCGTCTACTTCGGCTTACCAGGTGGAGGGCGGGAACACTTACTGCGACTGGTACGAGTGGGAGGCGGCCGGGAACTCCCAGATGTGCGGCGAGGCCTGCGGCCATTACCGCCTTTACCCTGAAGACTTCGCCATGGCGAAAGAACTGGGCCACAATGCCCACCGCCTTGGTCTCGAATGGAGCCGGCTTGAAAAGACCGAAGGCGTGTGGGACAGCGCCGAATGGGACCATTACAAAAAGGCGCTGGATAAGCTTCTTGAATTCGGGATAGAACCTTTTCTGACCCTCAACCACTTTACTATGCCGCTCTGGCTGTCAAAAAAGGGAAGCTGGCTGAGCGATGAGTCGCCCTTTTTTTTCGCGCGTTTCGCCGAGAAGGCGTCACGCGAACTGGGCAGCCGCGTAAAATACTGGATAACCATCAACGAACCCAACATACTTGCCACTCTCGCCTACTTCTGGGGGCAGTGGCCGCCCTGCCACAAGGATTTCAGCGAAACTCAAACCGTCCTCATTAACATGCTGAAAGGCCATGCCCTGTCATACGCGGCTATAAAAGGATCCTCATCCGAAGGCGTAAAGCCTCTTGTGGGTGTGGCGAAAGCCGTGACAGCGTTCCACCCCTGCCGCCGTTCATCTCTTCAGGACCGTCTGGCGGCACATCGGAGAGACCGTTTCCATAACCATAGTTTCATATCGTCACTTCTCAGCGGACGCGTGGAACTGGCCGGAAGGAAAGAAAAACTGCCCGGCGCGGGAACGCTTGACTTTATCGGTCTCAATTACTATTTCAGGCAGTTCATACGCAATGACCGGCCTTTTTCTAAAGACCCCTTCGGCGAGGTTTGTTCCACCAGCCACCATCCGGGCTCGGGCGCAATAACCGATATGGGCTGGGAAATATATCCCCGCGGGCTCTATGAAGTAGTGAAAAGTTTCAGCAGATACCGCCTGCCTCTTTTTGTGACAGAGAACGGCATAGCCACAAGAGATGACGACACCAGAAAAGATTATATAAAAAACCATCTTCTAGCGCTTCTTAAAGCCATCAGCGAGGGCTCTCCAGTTAAAGGATATCTCCACTGGTCTCTTCTTGATAACTTTGAGTGGGATTCGGGATACAGCAAAAAGTTCGGGCTTGTAGAGGTGGACTTCGACACACAGAAACGAACTATCCGCGACTCGGCAAGATACTACAGCCAGGTTATCCGATCGGGAGAGGTGTTATAGTAGACTCTACTTCCTTTCAGGCGAATATTCTCTCGTATTCCGCCTGTATCAGATCAAGCTCCTGGGTGCTGAGCTCAAGTTCCACCGCGCTCACATTATCCTTGAGCTGATCCGAAGTACGGCAGCCCACTATGCAGGATGGCACTATCGCGCGTGCCAGGACCCACTTTATCGCGACATGCGATACCTGCGCTCCGCGCTCATCGGCTATTTCCTTGAGCACCGATACCATCTTTTTCGCCTTGCTCCAGTTAGGCTCCTTGTAGAACTGATAGAAAAAATCCTTAACGTCACCTTTTTTTATCTCGGGAGGGTCGTTATATTTACCGGTGAGTATGCCGCCCCCCAGCGGGCCATATGGCAGTATGGAGATGCCTTTTTCTTCGCAGAAAGGCATCAGCTCACTTTCTATCCGCCTGTCCAGAAGCGAGTACTGGACCTGGTTGGTCTCTATCTTAGCGTATTCCATAGCCTTGGCGGTTTGCTTTTTGTCAAAATTGGATACGCCTATATGCCGTATCTTACCTTCTCTAACGAATTTATTGAGTTCGTCAAAAGTTTCCTTATAAGGCGTGGTGTCACTGGGCCAGTGGCACTGGTAAAGATCTATTGTCTCCACACCAAGGCGCCTCAGGGAGTTTTCAAGGTCCTTCCTGATAAACGCCGGACTCAGATCGACAGCTAATGCCCCGTCTTTTATCTTGAGCCCGCATTTTGTCGCTATCACAAGTCCTTCTCTCTTGCCTTTAATGGCCCGGCCTATTACCTCCTCGGACCTTCCGCTACCGTAAATGGGAGCGGTGTCTATAAAGTTCACACCGCTCTCAACGGCTTCCTCCACAACCCTCTGGGAAACCTTGTCGTCTACCTCCCCCCAGCAATCGCCTCCGAACACCCATGTGCCCAGACATATCTCCGACACTTCAAATCCCGTATCACCAAGTTTTTTGTATTTCATAGTTTGCCTCCCTGTGATCAATATTATACACCACATCCGCGGAGAATGTGAAAACCGCCATGAAAAAAGTAGCACTATACCACAGACGCTTTATCCAACTCACACAACTACAATAAGTTGCGACCTAAACATGGGTGAACGCTCCCACTGCCGATCTATGATAAAAATGACAGGAATACCCATGTTTAGGTCACAAGTCCTTCAAAATAGGATGTTTAGATAAAGCGTCCTTAGGTTCAAGTAACTAGTGCAACACCCGTAGTCTGTTATAATGGCAGATGAAAGGAGTTGCTTATGAATAAAAATGGGGGCACGTTAAAAGGTTAATTTTCCAGACGGCACAAGTAGACTCTGGTGTCTGCGGTGTTTTGTGATATTACAGCGAGGTATAGACCGCTTCCATGGCGCTTATGTAGTCCCGTATCTCCTCGTAGTTTATAAGTGTTATCCTTACAACTAAAGCCCCGGTAAAAAGTTTTGCCAGAAGCTCAGCCGGATTTTCTCTATATTGCGAAACTACCCCCATATCCAGATAACCGGCTCTTCCGAAATGTTCTATCATCTCACTAGCAAGATAACGCATGAACGGATCGTCCTGTTCCATTCCGAAATGAACCTTCAACCTTGTGTAGTTAAGAGACTGGGTAGCAAAGTGAAGGAGCCTTGGAATATTCTCAAAATGGCTTGCCGAACCCTCGTTCTGGCTAAAAGACACTTTTATCCGAGACTTAAAATCTCTGAATTTTTCCGTGTCCAGTAGACTGTTAACTTGGTCCCTTGTTGCCTCATTAACACAGTTTATAAGCGCCGCAGGAAACTGCTTTTCGCTCTTTAACATCTCATCTATAACACGTTCAAGCATTTTCTCGACCAGTTTTCCGTCAAACGAATGATAAGAAGTGTTGATGCCTTCTCTTGTGTACTTACGCGACATTTTTCGACCGTATCTCTCGGTGGTACTTTCGGAATAATAGTTGTCATTCTCATTACAGACGATATTGCGCACTCCTTTCCTCACGTTGTCTTGCATGAACCTTATTTCTGTAGTAAGGGCCAAGTTGCCAGCTGGATCCATGTGGTCCTGGAGGCCATACAGAAATATACTTGGCCCTATCCGCCCGGCAATGTTAAAATCAATTTTCTGGTCTCTGATCTTTTCGAAATTATGTTTTATCAGGTTTTCTTCATCTCTTGTAAGTTCGCGTAGCTCTATTTCCTTCTGCGTTTTATTAAGTTCGTTGATAAACCCTTCATCCCCTATATTCAAGGCTCTGTCAAAGTCCATAACTCCTCTCTCTATCATGACCTCAAGCCCTATCCTGGGCTCCTCGCCTACACCTTTGGCAACTGTATGGGCGTTTATCCCGCTCACAGCAAGCCCAGGCGAACCATGTATCATCTCATGCGCCAGCGCCATAGCGTGGGCCTTCGCTTTGGGGCTTTTCATACCTAAAAGCTCCTGATTAAGATATATAACCCGTTCACCCTCGATGACCCCGAAGTGACCCATGACCCTTTCATCCATGGCTATGGCCTTTACAGTTATTTTCTTGTCTGTTATTTCCTGGATGATCTTAAGTATCTCTTTTCTTTCGTCTTCGGTCAGAGTACTCGGAATACCGTCCTTCGGCTTCATAAGATCTTCCAAAGTCTCGGCCAAACCACTTAGGTCGGGGCTTTCAGGTGTTATACGCACCTTCACCTCGGTACTTACCTCTGCCCCTGGATCCTTGTGCGACACCACAAGAAAACCGTTTTCCTCTCTTGTGGTAAATCCTTCTGTTTTAAGTTGTCCATCCGACCCCATGAACTTTCCGATATTGCCGGCAACTGGGGCTAAATCCGACGCGGCAGGGGACAACAACCTCTCATATTCTTTTCTTTCTAATCTCCCGGGCTTCTCAAAAACCTTAATGTATTTTGGTTCAAATATCCAGTCTTCTCCATGATCCGCCAACAATCTCTTGAAATAATTTGCCTTTTGCATTGTTTCGATCAGTTGGTCCGCATGGGCCTCTTTATCCTCGACTGTGGCCATGGTGTCCAACCCTGGCAATAAGTATGCACCCATTTCCAACCAAGTGAAAACAGTGCTCCACTCCCCCGGGGCCTTCATTTCCAATAACCCTGCTTGACCAGTGACGAATCTCCCTTTTTCTTCGGAAAGCTTCTTGTCGGAAAGCTCCTGGTCCAGCCTGTAATGCTCATTAAAAAGACGCATCAACTCTTCTCTCTGCTCATCTGGAACCTCCAACATATTTGTCGCAAAATGACCTTGTCCACTTAAAAGCACATGCAAAATAAGCTGACCAGTGTCCCTCACATCTAGCGCTTCTTCCACTCCCCCCTTTTCTACATAATTTTTTGCAAATCGGGCTGCTTTTGGCAGATCCATCTTCTGCTGCTCATGCTGCTGTAGAAATAAACTTATATTATCGTGTGCTAGGAGTCCACCTTCTGCAGCTAAAGCCGGATTGATAAAATTGTCAGCGATACTATTCCACATATGACGCGGGTAAACTCCCTCTTGAGCCAACAGCTGGTAAAACATAGACCAGTCTCTAACTATAAGGCGTTTCTTTCCCTCTGCCTTCTTTTCCTCTGCCTTCTTTTCCTCTGCCAAAATGTGTTCCCTTAGATAATAAGCCTTCCGGAAAAGGTTATCTATGATCGTGAGCACTTGTTCCTCAGTCGCCTCTTCTCCCTGGGATATTAACTGAGCTACTATATCGCCCGCTATATTACCTGCGAGATGGTCAGTTGCCATTTTTTTTATGACTTCTTCAACCCAACCGCCTTCGAATCCGGCCGTCAGAACTACCGCATTTATGAGTTCAGGTGTTATTGGGTTTTCGGACGACAAGATCTCATCTATGTCTTCAACACTAGTAGCGCCTATAAATGCTGGTAACAAGCGTTTCTCGAAAGTACCGAACAAAAGATCTATCTGTTGCTCAAAGGACAATTCCCCGTGATACCCGTTGTAAAGTAAATACATAAAGAGCTGGCTTACACTGTCTGGTCTTAAGTCCTCTTTCGGCTTTAACAATTGCTCCATATTGCCGGCATCGATCGGGTCGGACTCCAAAAGATTCAGCAAGTATTCGCTGTCTTCATCGCCTATCATGATCCTGCCCGATTCCAACTCTACTGCAATAGCATTAATATATGCCGTCACCTTCTCGACATCTTCCAAACTGCCTATCCTCTCTCCGACCTTTTCCCTTAATTGCCCCATGGCTTCTTTGTCTGCGAACCAGCCCCCCAGATAACTCCATGCTTCTTCAAGGTTTCTGCTTTTCAGTTTCTCGATCGTCTCATTTACCGATTTCCTATTAAGTCCAAGTTCCCTAAAATCTGGACCCTCTGCAATATTTTTTAGTTCTTCTAACCACGAATTGATCCGTGTTTCTCCGGCTTCACCTACAAACGCCGAATTAAGGTCATTGACCATCTCGGCGGTTACTTCTGGCTCTTCAACTTCTAACAGGTCTCTTAATTTTTTATTCCTCTGGACCTCGTTCATGTTTTCGCCCTCAGTTAAGGCAATGTACATCGCCCAAATAGCTATCTTACTATTTTTATCCAGACCCGAGATAAGAGCATCTGCCGTGCCCTGTCCAAGAAATTTTCTGAACTCAACATTAGCTTTTGCAGAATCCCTTATGATGTCTTTTTCCGGGTCCTCATCAAGAAGAAGCGAAACAAACTTACCCAGGTCACTCAGAAAAGTATCGTCGCTGTCAGCGGGCGTTTCACCCTTGGAGAGATCTTTTACAGCATTCTTTACTCTGTTATGGTGATCTCCTTCATATTTCTTATCTTCGAGATGTTCGCGGAGAGATTTTCCATATGCGATATCGAATATCGTGGTTGCCAGACCGTACAGATCTGTTTTTTGCCCATATATACGGCTCTCTGTAGCTTCTCTTGGCAACCTTCCCGGTGTCCCCTTCGTTGCCGCCATTTCTACTCCTTTGCCTTCGGGATCATAGAGAGCTATGCCGAAATCCCCCAGTTTAATTTTAGGGTTTCCCGCATCATCAAGCGTTACAAAAATATTATCAGGCTTGATATCCGCGTGTATAACCCCCTTCTCATGCAAAGATCGAACTATCTGAACAAGCTGGTGTATTATCTGCTCTTTTTGTCTGGGGTTGAGCTCTCGCCCCTGGGTTTTTAGTTCATCGAGAAAAGACCGAAGGGACTTACCCCCGTGTTCCATAACCAGATAATCATGCTTTCTGCCATCTGCTCCCTCAAAACTGCCTGACTCAATGATGCCTATTGTGCCTCTATTCCCTGAAAGATACCTCATCACCAATACTTCTCTTATCCTAGAGACATTGTTCATTAAAAAGTTATTCCCTGTCCCGGCAGGATCGACTACTGTAGCATCGGAATCATAATAATGCTGACGATCGAAGATCTTGACCGCTACTTCTTTTTTTTCGTCTCCGATCTTAGCCCCATAAACGGACGCGAACCCGCCTTTGCCCAGAAACCTGTTTTGAAAACGGAACGGATTACGGTAAAAATTAAAATCGATTTTATTCCCGGAATACCCCATTATCCATTTCCAGTTTTTAGGTATTTGGGATACTTCAAGGGTTAATTCAGAGCCGATCCTGGGAGGACTGTCTGACTGCTGGTTTATCAACACGTCTGATAAAACCTGTCCGATCTCCCGATCAGGGAAAAAACCTGTTTCGGAAGATTTTTCGGTTACCTCCGGAAAAACTATGGCGCTGAGCAGCTCAAGTTCTGCCTGAAGTTGCTCGTTTGTCATTCTGGTTAGATCCCTGCTGAAAACAATACGGAAAAGGTCCTCCCATTGTTGAGGCGTAAGCTCGGGTGTTTTAGAGCTAATAACCTTTTTGAGCCATGGGGCCTTCTTCGCGATCGCTTCATCAAGCGTGAGATCTAACGGGTCCACCGGGGTCTCCACTGCCGGACGCCTAGCCAGATAATCTCTCCGGGCGGTCCGCCTCTCCTCATCGGTCATGGACCAGACAGGTTTGTCCAGAAGATCCGGGACCCGGGAAAGATCAACTTCTGTCTCTCCTCTTAAAAAGGCCTCTTCCACTCTCTCCGCGAAAAAATGATCGCCGTATATGCCGGCTATTATTTCGTGCAGGATCACCGCATCACGCTCATCACCTGTAAGATCGGCATTGATCCTTATTCCTCTCCCACCTGCATGTCCGCGGAAAGAAATGCCCTCTACCGTCCTCGCCAGGCTTTCACCTTGGCTGTTTTTCCCCACTGCCAGTATATCTATTTCGTCGGCTACAGCACCTAACCCAGCTTCACCAAGCCAATTTTTGAGCTTCGCCATAATTCCCTCAATATCACCTATGTCATTGAAAGCCCCTTCCGGCAGTTTTTCCATCTCAGCGTCCACATACTGCTGATGTACGGCGTCCATGAGAGCTCTTCTTGATACCACAACAGGAGAGTCCTCCATGCCCTTTATTTTGACAGAAAGCTCAGTATCGCTTACATCTATGCCGGCTATCCCCGCCTGTAAAGCTTCAAGTCCCCGTTCCTTTAGTATGAAACTCCGAAGCACGACCGATGTTCTCCAATTATCAAGACCTTCGGCGCCCCAGACATCCTCTCCAAGATTATTGAGCATGCTGGCTATCTGCATCATGGAGCTCTGTGCCAGGGCCGAGCTCAACATCTGCTGAATGTCTGCGGTCTGGCCGGCCAAAAGGTCAAAATACGGGTTCACATAATCCTTCTCCATGGTGAACTTGGGCATTATGGATACATAAGAATAACCCTGTTCTTCGAAAAGCGCGCAGAGGTTCTCGGTATGGAACCCTCCTGTCATTATTATTGCCGCTTCCCCTCCCGCCGGGACCTCCGAAAAAAGCATGTTCTCCACAAAAGCCTCATCACGTGCGAACGAATACTCATAGAACATCATTATCTCGGCAAGATAATTATCGAGCCGAGAAATCCCCGGGGAGGGTCGTGCGGTAATGCCGTATCTGGGACCTTCTCTCGCGATAAATTTCAGGAAACGTTCAGCACTAAAAGAATCTTTGTTAGATTTGTAATAGGCAAAATCATTCTTGGTAAGCATTATCTTGAATATATTGTCTGTTAACGCCAGGTTCCTTGAAAGGATGTCCAGCTCCCTCTCCGTATCGCTGCGGAACAAAGGCTCCTTAACTGCTCTTTCGAGATCATCGAGTTCCTCCATGACCTTGAACCGGTCCACCGCGTCAAAAAGCGAAACATAAACTATGTAACCCGAAAGGGCCGGATAACCCGAAATATCAAAGCCGCATTCCCGCGCCTTTCCTAGGAGATAGTTATAGAACTCTTTCAGCGATATGCGCTTTGTCTTGAACTTCACCGTAGTTGAGACAAGCTCTCTCATCTCCGCCGATGAGAGGATGGACTTCATGCGGTCAATAAGAACGGTCCTCTCGGCATTGGCCTTTCGGAAATCAACGCTATCTTCCTTCTCCATGGCCTGAGCTATCAGGTAGATATTCGGGAAGGTCTTAACCGAAATACCCCTTTCCCTGGCGTTCTTTATCATAAAAGACAGGTATTCCCTGAACTCCATGTTGCCGGCCTTGTAAGAGCTGTAAGCCATGTCCATTTTCAGAAGGTCCGGTGTAAATATGTGACGTTTGAGATTATTAAAGATATGGCGCAGCTCCTTAAGGTACCCTTCTACCTCTTCCTTATAACGCAAAGAGTCGCGGTACACCGCCAGGTTTTTCAGGTAAAGCTCTCTGTCCTCTATGCCCCATAGAGACACCCTGTCGAGGTTGTTTATGGCGTAGAACTCGGCTCCGTTAACCTCGCCCCTTTTCAGGAAATACTCTGCCACCTCGCGCCGTATCTCACCGCCCGAGATATTAGTGAAAACCGTAAGATCGTACTCCCCGGCTCCGCCTTCGAGGTTCAGCATGCTAATGCCATATTCCTTGTTTAGATAATCTATTACTCCGGATACCTTCTGCTGCGCGAAATAGTTACAATGCGCGTCCTGGATATGTATAACGGTTCTCGCGGCATCACCCCTTTGGGAATACCTGACCTCTCCGAGATGCGCGGGCATGGTAAAGGTCTCAACATCCAGCGAGGCGTACCCTCCTGGGGAATGAAGATCTTCCAGATCAACGTCAAACATAGCGTCCGACGCACCGAGCATAGCCTCCGAATCAAGAGTCAGACAGGAGATAAAGAAAACCGCGGAGACCGCGATCGCCGTCATCCTCATAAATATCCCTGTCTTTTTTCCGAAGATCATCTTCATATCCTTCTCCGTTATCCTAAACTCTCCGCCATTTGCTCTTCCCCGCCGTTCTTCCCCCTAAACACTTTGTAAATGTCTTTAATAAGCCAGGATACAAAAACCCCTTGGCCTAACTTAATGTAAATCCGCGTTTTACGGCACCTGCCATAGTTTTCCCTGTCCATATATAGTTTATCTCCATATATTGAACTTGGCAAACTTTAATCCTTGCTTTTTTAAATGCTAACAAAAGACCTCTTTTCTCGCCAAATATTAGTTTCATGCCGCATCTTCTCCATTCTTTGTTTTTGCTCGTAACTATATGCCATGCCATCAAACATTTTATAGAGATCTCCTCACGGCCAGAAAAGTTTCATGTGTCTCCCTCCACCTCTCGAGGTTCTTTCTTTCCATTGCCGGCAAAGCAGTTATTCCTTTCAGAAAATTATTGACCACGACCATGGGCTCACCCTCAAATACGCTTGAGTTAGGGGCCATGGTCACCGACCTTATGTGTGAAACAATACGCCCGGCAACCGCCCTTGCACGCTCATGATCTATTTTGCCGTCAGGTCCGTCCAATAGCCTGTCATAGTTAAGGAGCTCCCTGCCGATATCAGCGTGATGCATTTCGTTCACCAGGCCGGTGGGATCCATTCCATCTATTTTGACTATCCGCACTCTGTCTTTATATGGAAGATCCAGCCCCTCAAGCGCGCTTACACCTAGATCGTACTTATCGTGCGGTATAAAGACTATTGCCCGAGCATCCTTTTCGGGTGCTCTCGCCATAGCATTACCCATCTGAACCAATGTGGTCCTGAAAGTTTCTTTTAAGTTGTCTTCAAGCATATCTTCGTCATAAACATATCCGTTTATACGGATGTCGCCTGTGTAGCCTTGAGACCTTCTATACTCCCTGGATATAGCGGAGGTCACAGCTGTTTTTTGATTGCTCGGCCTGGCCTTATCTCTGTGGGTCGGCGTTATTATCCAATCGGCAAACCCGTTATTGATGTCATCGGCAGCGTCGAGAGCCGCTCTCATCTGTACGATCATCTTCTGGTCCAACGGGTCAACTGGAATATCCCTGTAGGCAAGATCTTCTCCGACAGACGCGGGTATTTCCGTAATGGTTGCGACCATGTCCTCCCCGACCGGGGCGGCGATTTCCTGGGTAGTTATAGCGCCGGGAACTGACATTCCGGCATCTTGCGGGACCCCGGCCGGGGAAGCCACATCCTCTCTAATCTCTTCCAACACTTCATTGTTCAGCCTTTCTATGACATCGGCTTGAGGCCATCTTGTTGCCGACAAATACCCCTTCTCTTCAAAGTGAGATAATGCCGTGCCCTTCCCTTCCCTGTAAAGCGCCTGACGCAGAGACTCGACAAAGGCCTCTCCATACGAGGGGGGTACGATGGAAAGGAGTATTTTCTCCACTCTATCTTTCAAGTCTTCTTCGGTGAGACTCATCCATTCGCTGACAGCTTCGTCCATTCCCGACATATCATCTCCAAGATCTACATGGACCGAACTTGCAAGCCTGCGAATTATAAAGTTTATCGCTGAACCGTGCGGGTCTATACTATCTCCTAGTTCCTGTTCCATGCTTTGTTTTATTTCGGGATCCTGGAAACCAATGGCCACAGCCGCGGCTTCTGACAGCCTGAAAAGAATATCACCGCCCGCCAGCCACCCCAGAAAGGCCACTGTCTCACTGTAAGTATTTCTGTCTTTCAGTTCCCCGGGTAAAAACTCGCCGGTCTCGGACACCTCCGGGTCTGCCGCGTATTCGTTCTCGAACATGCTGTGCAGTCTGTGCGTAAACTCATGGTCGGCTATCCCCATAAGCGTAAGAGCGGATATTTCGTCTATGGATGGAGATGTCATACCCCTCGACTCAAAATGTCTTTTTCTAAGCGTCATAGCGGGATTATGATCCCGATAGTATCCTTCAACCGCGTAAACCGCCCTAAACATATCCTTGACCTCATACTCGGAATGAGCCATAAAAACTACGGGCGGGGCATCCGCCATCATAAAACCGGGGCTCAAAAGATCGCTTACGCGCCTGTAAGTGCCGCCATGCCCTCTGAGCATTTTGTTACGTATAACAGGTTCCACCATGAGAAGATGAACTTTCTTTGCCGCCTTCCCCCTGCCGATATCAGCATCAAAAACATACTCCTCTCTAGCCGCGACGCGGCCCGTTGTGATCTCTCCCCTCAAACCATCAACCTCAAAGAACCATCCATTTCTCCTGAGCCCCCTCAAGAGGTCCTGGAAATTTCTTTCTATAGGCCCTCTAACGCCCAACTCCACACTGTTCCTATACGCCGCCGCCTTTCTTGATATATCCGGGTACATACTTTGACACACATCCGCGAACATATCGGCCAAGCCCTGGCTCACTTTGAATCTCTGGACGTCTTCATAGGTCGCGGCCCTTTCGTAGGCGATCATACTGCTCGCGATAACAAAGAAAAGCACAACAAGTCTGTCTTCGTCGGACAGGTGCTCTTTGGACAATATGGCCTCAAGATCTTCCCTGGCCTCGGGATAGATCTCCGGCGAGACAATGACCCCACCGGCTATATCCCTGATATTTTGCTCGATCATGTCGGTAGGCAGGATCTCATCCATTTCCCGCGGAAGAGCCGACTTAGCGGTGGCCTCTATGAATTCCGGAAGGGACATTGAGATATCATCACCCGTGAACTCATATATACCGCTATGACTATCGATCTGAACATCCGCCCCAGGGATCACAAGATGCGGATTTCCAGGCGCCTTTAGATCTAAAATATCCTCCACTACAAATAAACCGCCCTTCTTACCAAGCACATCCGTGAGGTTCTTGATCTGGACATATGCATTGATCAAGCTTTTTCTCTGTATCCTGGAGGCCGGTCTTTTGATCACTGTTTCCCCGAAAAACCCCTTAGCGGCCGATAAGTTGCCGTAATGAACGTGCCGGTTAAGTATAATGTCTGCTTTTTGCCCTTCCCCTCCGTTGTCTTTATCCTCAAAAATCCGTTTGAGAGCCTCTTTATCAAGCGCGTTGGCTTTTCCGGTTCTCATGGTCAGCCCAGGATACTTGTTCATCATCCTGCTAAAAGCATCTCTGGCCCCGCTCAAGACATCGTCCCTGATGTCTATGCCGACAAAAAGCACATTCCATCCCGTTGCATCCTGGCCCATTTCTTTCAGAACATCATACAAAGCCTCAACCACTTCCAGGGCTTCTACCGGTTCTTCAACAAGACCACTTCCTAACCCTATACCGTAGATCACCATTTCGGGGCCTTCTCGATCGTTGAGTTTCCTCTGGATAATTTCCCTGATCTTGCCTCTCAACCATCTCATCTGCTCCGGTCTCTCCTGGAAACTGAACGATTCATCAGGTGACATGATCACTTTGTCAGAGACAACGTCCAGCTCATCTCGCCGAAAACCAATATCCTCGAGTTCATGCCTGGTTGCACCGAACACATCCCGCAGCCAGGCCTCTTCCTGGTCCAATACGCGGCGCCGTTCTGAAAGGGGAATATCCCGGGAGACAGGCGCCCTTGTGGCCCAGAGGTTCCATGCGCCGTGAGCGGCCATCAATACCGCGATGCCGGCGATGCCCCACCAGACCGAACTCAATATAAGCGTGCCGGCGGACGCGGTTCCGGTAAGAACGGAAAACGCCAGAACAACAGGCCAGCTGGTATGTTCCGCTAAAGACAAATATCTTCTCCCGGTCTCCTCGTTGTACCTGAGGCGTAAATGCGGCGCCGCGAAAAGCCCCGCGGCGACAAACGGGACAACTACCGGCGGCAAAAAGAAAAGAAAAAGCGCCGCTATCCCCAGAGGCAAACCCGCTTCCGTGATAAACGCTTTCCGAACCCACTCTTTCGCGGCGAACCAGCTGCCTGGGGAGGCAATGTCAGGAGCATCCGTGGGAACCACTTTGTCCATGAAGTCCTCTTCATCTATTAGCAAACCGTATCCGCCGTCGGTGATGGCAGCGAGGCGTACATCGACCGGAGTTGTTTGTTGCTCTTCACCTCGTTTTCTTATATTATCCGCGATATTCTCTAAATATTTCCCCATTACACGTCTGATCATGCCTCTTTTGAGCTCTCCGATATTGTCAAATGGTCTGTATTCTTCGGGCATCTTGTCAATAATGGTCTCCAGGACCTCGTCTTTATTCATGTTCGAAGTCAAATATCCTGTTTTTTCGAAGAAAAGAGCCAGCCAAACATATTTATCGGAAGCCTTAAGGCCGCGTTGTATATAGGTTAACTCGTTTAGCATATCCCTAAATTCCTCCATGCTCTGTTGCTGAGTCTCCATGGCACCAACATCAATGAGGTAAACTTTTATCTTGCCGTTCTCTCTGGCGATCCTGAAATTCCCGCCATGCGGATCGGAGAGATAAAACCCCTTACCGAAGAGCTGTGTCATGAGAAAATCAAATATAATACGTTTTAAGTCAGCTATTTCTTCCTCATCTACAATACCGGTTTCCAGAAGGGCCTTCTCACTGTCCAGATCTTTTCCCACTATAAGCTGACTCACAATGATCTTATCATCCGAACCTTCTTCCATCACCGAGGGAACACTGAATTCTACTTCTGTTCCCGAAGAGCAGCGATATCTGTTCTCGCTGTTTATTTCCGCTATCTGTTCCTTCAATTGCTTTGCATTCTCTATTTCCCTTACAAAGTCCGCATCCCTTTCTATCCCTTCTGAAGCTCTATGCTCAAATCCTTTGGGTATTTTTACTCCTTCTGCCCTTAAAAATCCACACACCCGTTTGAAAAAATCCAGATCAGCCGCTAAATTATGCACCACATCGGGCCTTTTTATCTTTAGCGCCACTCTATCCCCTTCAGCACTAAACGCCTCATATACAACTTTTATCGAAGCTGACCCCAGGAGATCTCCAATACGCTGAAACTGCCCATCCTGATCCATATTTATAAGCGTTTCGAATACTAACTTCTTGGTCAAAGGGCTGGCCTTAGACCCCATATCTTTAAGCACCGCCCTCAGATCCTCCGATATGTTCACATCATCCGAAAACGCGAGTATCTGTCCGACTTTAACGCCTATTATTCCAAGCGACTCCAGAAGCTTTGGAACGATCTCAAGCGCAGAAGATCTTTCATACTTGTCCCGCCCCATGATCGGCGCGAGGTTAAACGCTAAAGCTTTAACTATCGCCAGCCTGCGCATTGAATCGCTTTCTGCCATTACCGCACGAAATATTTTCTTAAGGAGCCCTTTTGATATGTCCCTTCCTTTCAGGTCCTTAAGAACACGGTTCATCACCTCATTCATGAAAGCCGTGAATTCCTTATCATTATTTATGACCCCGTTCGGCCCAAGGAACATCTCCTCAATAAATGCATTTCGGGAACTCTCCCCCGCGTGAGAATACTTTCCTCTTTCGGGATTTATCTTATACATATCCCTGAAGCGTTCAAACGAAACCCCCAGCATTTCTTGATATTCTCTGAGAAATATTGGCATCTCTTTTATCCCCAGCATCCACAAAGTAACGTCTTTTTTGTCGCTTACGGATAAATTTTCAAAGATAATTTTAAATTTTTCCTCGTAGTAGACCTGCTCCACCAGTTTTTCCTCTTCCAAAACCTGCTTTTTCTCACTGTATAGCATTGACACAACACGTGAATATTGCGGGAAAGTTTCAGTTCTTGCCAACACGGTTAAAAGCAGATCATCCCTAAAAGAGCTCTTTTCGGGGAAGAATTCTTTAATAAGCGCCATCTCTTCTTCCGGCGCAATATCCGGAGAAATTTCCGCGTTAAGCTCCAGCGCCTTCAAAAGATATTTCTGCGTGAAATAGGGGTTAAAGAATTTAGACGATGCTTTTTTTATGGCAGATATTCTTTCTTCACTATCTGAAACCGAAACAAGCTCACTATCAAGGAGAATTTCGAGGTATTTATCCCTTGCGGGTTGGGCATCCTGGAAAAGTTCACTTGAAACATATGAAAGTTTTTCTTCAAAACTCATGTGAGGCGAAGATAATATCGAGCCAAATTCGGATTCCGCTATGATCTCCGGGATCACCGCGTCCAGCTGCGCCATCTTATTCGGGTGGTTGAGGTCAAAGAATAAAACATCTATCGATCCTATCCCGGCCTTTTTCCGCAACCGGGCAAAATACAGTCTAAGCATGATCTCTCTCAAAAAAGAATATTCCTTGTTCGTAAACACAAGCTCGAACAATTCTTCCTTGTATTGATTCCTCAGCATGGTTAATGCAAAATCCATTCCTCCTTCTTTTTCAAGGATAGCTAAGTCTACTCTCCTGGCTGTTAATTCCTCCTTAAGCGGCCTAACCCCTAATACCCTTTTGTTAAGAAATAATAATGAACTATGGGGATTAAATAACCGCCTTAAGCGGACCATAACACCCGTAAGAGGAGAAGACCATCGGTGGCGCTGTAAATCGAAAGGCTCAACAGCATCCATTAGAAAAATTTTTGGCGCACCACTCAACAGCGCAAGTTTCAATAAAATTTTTGCCGGCACTTTCCATTTGTTAAAAAATAACTGCATCTTTCCAGCGATGTTCGTGAGATCAAATATTTGTCGTATTCTTATAATAAGAGGAAGTCGTTTTTCCGGTCCGGCCTTAATAGCATAACTCGACAGATCTAAAGAACCCCAGGGAGTAGCTATCCAAAATCCGTCTTCTCCTCCTATCCCTGAAACTTTCTTTCCTCTTGTTTTATTTATAAAATACCCGAACAATATATAGTTAATAAGGCTCAGCCTTCTATCGGGTACCAGACCGGACGATATCTTTTTCGCTTTTTCTCTAAAAGCACTGTTTTCAATAACCATACGCCTTATGGTCGCTACATTGAACGGGTCATCTTCCGCCGGATCAAGGCCTACTATCTCCCTCGCCAATAAAGCAACAAGAATAAAATTTCTTAGATACCCTTTGGGCAGATAGCTATCTATGTAATTGAAAAGCTCATCAAACCCAAGCGTGGACTCAAAAACGAAGCTTAAGACCTGCAGCATATCTTTGGTATCCAGGCCCAAGAGGTCTGTCCTGTCAGCATAAAACGGCATGGCAAGAAGTTTCCTGAGAAGCGGTTCATATTTTTCCGAGATTGACATTTCTGCGTTTTTCCCATCAAGTAGCGTCGATTTCATCAAGCTAAAATAGTTAGTTTGATCTGAAATCCGAATTTTCTGAATATATCGTATGTCACTTCGTTTTTCTATTAAAAATATATTGAATTTATCCTGGAGCGTTCTCAATATTTTGTTTTTATTTTCGCCAGTCCCAGCGTTTATCTTAGCCAGAAAAAGTCTCATATTGAGGAACAGTACATAGTCTGCCCAGCTCTTTACAACTTCTATATTTTCTTCTTTATTAAGCTGGACAGCCTCTTTAACCGCACTTCCTGCTTTTTCAACTATTCCTTTTCTGGCGTCCGAAGATCGTGACTCAACAATGTCCATGCCATAGTCCTCATTAAGCCGTCCTAGCAAGTACCCGCTATTCAAAAATTTACCCAGAACCTCCAGGTCGTCGTCGGTGACAACAGGCCGAGAAATCATCCCACGGTCCATCATCTCGCCTTCATAAATAAAAAGAAAACGCACCTTTTCGACCCCACTTAATCCTTTTATTCTCTCCGTATCCTCTTCCATACCCCCTCTTTTAAGAGCCTCCTCAACTCTCTTGTCGATCTCCGCCTTGTCCAATCGTTGCAGTTCCTCAATAAGCTCCCCATCAACACCAGCCTGACCAATGATCTCGCCATAAAGAGACCCACGCTCCATCATACCGCCTTCATCAAAGAAAAGAATACGTACCTTAACGATCCTACTTAATCCTTGTACTTTTTCCTTATCCGCTTCTACACCCGCCCTTTTAAGGGCCTCCTCAACTCTCTTATCGATCTCCGCAGTGTCCAATCGTCTCAGTTCCTCAATAAGCGCCCTGGAAAGAGCATCCTCATTAAAGTCCCTCCTTGTCACCTTTTGCGCGTAATATTTCAGGAGCGCCCTTAGTGCGCTTATCCTTCTTTCCGGGGACTCCTCTTTTTTCCAGGCTTCGTATATCACCGCAAGATTACGATCCAGACTATCCCCGATCCTTCCCCCGGCAAAAAGATCCAAAAGACGTGGATCCGAGTTGATCAGGCCCTCTATAGCACCTTCCCCTATAGCATTGTAAATAAGCCGGCTTGTGCCTTCAAACTCTTTGGTCTCTCCCACCAGGATATCCTCGACATCTTTATCGGAAAAATCCCCTCCCACATAATACTCGCAAATATATCGAAGCCCTTCCTCTCTGGCCAAAAATGGAAAACGAACTATAATGTCGGCTTTTTCACGATCAGTTAATCGTTCATTTTGAAGGACACTATCAACCGCATGCCTGACATATATTTGTTTGAACGGATCCCGCTCTCGCTTCTGAATGCCGGCGAGTTCTCCCAACTGTGACACTGTCATCAACACCTCTTCCCAGTCTTCCCAGGTGTATGCTCCCGATAGACTCACATTTTCCCGCCATATTGACTTTATGCACTCGGAATAAAATTCTCTTAATCCCAAACTTATTTTTTTTTCGACAAAGTAGAAAGGGAATACTCTAATTGCTTTTGCAATTTTCAGGTTACCTTTGGGGTCGTTCTCTGTGAAAAGATGTTCTTTTAGGCCCGCTTCAAGCAGATCACTCCTCCTCGACTCCGAGATCGGCCATAAACTGTCAGCAATTCCTGATGATCTGAACAGCATGATCACTGATACAAGATCGTAATTTAGATCCCCTAGCTTTTCCCCCGTCAGGCCCATAAAACCTTTACGCCCCACATCAAATGCCTTTTTAAAATTTCTGAAATCATCATTATCCCGCAAATGGGCCATGACCTCTCTGTCTGTTTTATGCGACTCTCTCTTCAAATACCTGTCTATCATTTCTTCATCAGAGACCAGCATAAAATTAAGTACTTTTAGAAATCTATCTGGATCGAAAAGGACTTCGTCAACCTCGACACCTTCAAGCAGAACCTCTTGTTTCTCTTTCAGCTCTTTTGCTCTCACCTCGGCTATCCTGCTTATACCATACGCTATTAACACGGGGGCATCCTGCGAATATGCCGCGATCTCAGGTAAAAGCTTTTCAAGGTCTTCGAAGTTTTCTACTTTCGCCGTAACTTTTTCAAGCAGCTGCCTCAGTGGCGTTGCCATCCCTATCTGCGATTCTACTTTTTTTGAAAATCTGCTTGGTTTGCCGGCCTTCACCCAGTTCGCTGAGTTCACAACATCCGTCATCATTTTTATTCTTTTATCATGCGGAAGATGTTCGCCAGCAACCTCTATTACCGGTTTCAAAAATGCCGGAGTTTTGTCCAGATCCTTCAATACTTCGAATATCTTGCTGGCTTTAAGAACATCGTATCCCGCGGCATTCATAACATTCAGGCCCCAAAGATCCGAATCGATCTCCTGCGCGAACCTTACCTTAAAGGCTCCGGCTTGTAGTTTCGAAGTGAGCTTCTTCTGCGCAATGTGTCTTACTTCATGCGCCAGGACAAATGCCACGGTATCCCGGGTTAATTCACCTTTTGATGCCAGTTCTTTCAATAGGCCGATCGATATGGCTACCATCTTGTAGCGAGCATAAGCAAAGGCTGTAGGCGCGTCATCTTCCAAAAGGAACAGGGTTGCCCCTTCTACGCCGGCTGCTTTGCAGATATCGTTAAATATCTCATTGAGTTCTCCATATAGATCGGTAAAAGGTGAGGTTTCGGGATCATCCAGCATTCCGTGGTGGGTGCGCATCTGCTGTTTAATGCTGTCATAAAAAAGCATATCTGAAACGAGTTTTCTGGCTTCTTCCAGTATCTCTTTTCTTCCGGCCGGATCGCTCATATCTTTCCGTAAAGCAGGATTTATATCCGCTATCATCCCGGCCGCGCCGCTAATTAAATTTCTCTCTCCAAGGAATTTTGGGACCTTATCGGGATCCTGTCCCATAGCAACAAGAAGGGATCTGATGTGCCGGTCCCCAACCTCATCCATATCACGGAAAGCGAGTACAGTGGCAGCTATTTCCCGGGCCGCGTCAGATGATCCGGGGAAAATATCATCTAGATCTTTATGCGCGTTTTCATGATCCGAGTTCCATTTTCTGAACTCCTCCGATTCACCCTCAATGACCTTGTCGTAACGGATCTTTTTGCCGTCTTCTATCCAAGCCACATGTTTTGTTTTTCCGGCATATCCCCTTTCTTTACTACCTTCGTCCGCCATACCAAAAGGCGAGGTCTCAATTTCAGGCGTACTGTGCCTGTCAACAGTTACCGGAGAAGTTCCTGGCTCAGTCCTCGCCATCAAAAGGTTCCAAGCAGGCCATCCTTTGAACCCTCGCGTCGCCAGCCAGCTACCGGGAGAAAAGGGAGCCTGGAAAAAACCAGCCACACTTTTTACCGAAACGGGCTTTTCTCTTTCTCTCCTCCCCTCCTTTCTCATATTCCTGATAATATTGTCTATCACCCTCTGGCGTGTTGTTATATGATCCCATTGAAATAGGGCTATCTCTTTCTGGCTCATGTTCAGGGGGTCTGTCTCATATTTTTTGCGGGCTTCGCGGATCTCTTCCGGCGCGGCTTTTATCATGTCATCGTGAGACAATTCACTGTGAAGACTTAATTCCTCCAAAAGTTTCAGCATCTTCTGCTCATATGCGCTCTCGAACCTTTCAAGGACCCTTATGACCCCGTCCGCTTCCCGGGCAGGAACTATGATCCTGAAATCGCCATCCCCTCTCTTTATAGCCACTATAGCCCCTTCTATAAGGCTCCTCTGCCCCCTCGAAAGACCCATCCGGTTACGCCTGTAAACAACATCAAGAACATCGTCGGACCTATCCCTCGCAAAGCGGTGACCAGAGGCAAGCCCCACGACTTCAAGATCTTTGGCCCAGCCCGGATCCCCGGTAACACGCCCTCTACGCCTTAGAACCTCCGGAGCCCAGAACCATTTAGAACTGTGCGTGGGGTCGAACCAAAAACTCGTGAGATATTTATTCGTAGCCTCTTTGGCTCTGAGAAACAAAGGATCGTTCCGGTAAGAAGTGTCTCTTGGCCGCATAACACCGTCTTCCCCTCTCTCCCACTTATTGGTAACCCCTTCAAATGCCCATTTTTTCTCTATGACCTTCGTTATGGATCTCCCGAACTCGCGCCTCCTTCCGGATATCACCCGGTTAATAATACCCGCTTTTACCAGCCTTAAAACAATAAGGTCGAACTCTTCCTGGGTTCCAGCTTTATTGAGTTCTCTTTTGTTCTCATCCCATACAACCCACGCTACTTTTTCAAGGATCTCTGAATATTCCTCGCTGGGCCACTGCTCTACCGCCGCAGAATGATAATAAACGTTTACGAAAAGCGCGGTCCCATGATCAGATACTTCTGTCTGTTGGACTATGTGAGCATCATGCTCTTGGACCGAAGGCCTTGAGGCCCAGGGCAAAAACTGCAATAAAGCGACAGCCGCAATAGCCGGCAGCAACGATATAGCCTTGGATCTTTCTCCCCCTCTCTGATGAAAGTATGATGCTGTTACTATCAGGCCCACCACAATAGAGATCAAGCCGGTGATTCTGGCCGCTATGGATAGATCTCCCGATATCCACATAGCCGCCGTGAAAAACGCGGATCCTGCCAGTGTAAATATGCCCATGATCTTCTGCATGTAAGTATCGAGAAACCCGGCTCTTGGGTCCAAAGGCGCTTCAGGGGAAGGTGTCACTTCCTCCAACAAAGGTCTCAGTGTGCGTCCCTCGAACCCTAAATGACTTAAAAGTTCGTCCACATATATGGGCTTTATAACGGGAGAATTAATCAGTTCACCGTTCTCGTCCATATCGGCGTCCAGGGCAAAAACTACAACCCGTCCGTTGTTATCCCTCACCGCCTCGCCGGTTCTATATGTAAGCTCAAGGGCGGGACGCTCGACGCCCTGTTCCTTTTTTATCTCTCTGAGACGGCTTTCTATAAAGATCGTAAGTTTGAACGCGTCAACCTCCGCTTGCCCCAACACCTCTGGCCCCAGCTCGGATAGCTTGTTTAATATGGCCAACGCGGATACACGTGCAATAACGGTATTAAAGATACGCTCCATATTGAAGTGACGTTTTCCCGCCATAAGATCGAAATACGGGGAGACATAGCCGTCATCGGAAGTAAAGCACGGTATTATGGATATGTAGGATATCTCCTCCTCCCGTAAAAGCCGGCAAAGGTTATCCGTATGGAAACCGCCCGTAATGAGGATGGCGGCCCGCGGACCGGCCGCC
>CAYVIW010000077.1:0-17322 GCA_964451815.1 uncultured Planctomycetia bacterium
TTTAACCTGGTCAAGTTAACCTGGTTATATTAACCAGGTTAACTTGATTTTTTATCAAATTTAGCACAGAAAATGGCCAAAATTTGATTTTTCGTCAAGTTAACCTCCCGATTTTAACCAGGTTAACTTGATTTTTTATCAAAATTAGGATACTCACAGAAAAATGATAGACGTAAACTGTTTTTTAAATTCCAGTAACATAGTTCCACAAATGCAGGTTTCTTCGAAAGAGGAAGCGGTCCGGGTCCTTGTCAACAAGATGTTCGAGGGCAAGCTTGCCCGTTCATTTCCCATGGACAAAGAGCATGTAGTAGATGAGGTGATGAAAAGAGAAAAAATGCAATCTACCGGCATTGGTAACGGCCTCGCTTTTCCTCATGCGAGGATCGAAGGGTGGGGACCTTTCTCTATGGCCATGGGGGTCTGTGAAAACAGTATAGATTTCAACAGCATAGATTCTATCCCGGTCAAGATGGTTTTTCTGATGATATCGTCACCCGACGAGCCTTACATAATCCTCCAGACAATGGCGGCCATGATAAGGTTTTTGACCGCGGCCGGCGCCCAGGAACCCGGATTCATGGATAACCCCCTTAAGATAAAAAAGATACTTGAAGCATTCGGTCAATCGCAAATAACAGCCACTGAGACCATACTCGCCCGCGATATATCTCGTCCGGCGGTAGACACTCTGACGCTTGAGACTTCGATAGAAGACGCCACCCGCGCCATGCACCTTAAACAGATGGACGCGCTGCCCGTTGTCGACGAGCATGACAGGTTCTGCGGGGAGGTATCCTGCCTGCAGGTCTTCCAATACGGGATGCCCGACTTCTTCAGACAGCTCAAGACCGTGTCTTTTGTAAGGAACATAGACCCGTTTGAAAGATATTTCAGAATAAAAAGAACCCTCAAGGTAAAGGACGTATACACTAAAGACTCCAGCCCCCTCCAGGAGGACAGCACTCTACTTGAAATAATATTCGAAATGACGGTAGAACGCCGAAATCGGCTCTATGTAGTAGGGAATGAGGGTAAACTGACAGGCACCATAGACAGGTTCTGCATAATAGATAAAATACTTTTCTTTTAAGGGGATCACCTGAGATGAAGGCTCTATTATCTATACTGATATTCGCGACAGCTTACTTCTTTATCGCGACCGAGAAAATAAACAAGACCGTTGTAGCCATGATCGGCGCTTCGCTGGTAATATTCTTTAAACTTATATCCTTCGAAAGGGCGATAGGCGCGGTCGACTTCAATGTGGTCTTTCTCCTTGTGGGTATGATGACCTCGGTATATATACTTTCCCGGACGGGGTTCTTCGAATGGATGGCCATAAGCGTCGCCAAAAAAGCCAAAGGGGACCCCTGGCGTATAATGGTTTTCTTGCTGGCGGTAACAGCTGTTCTTTCCGCCTTCCTTGATAACGTAACGACCATAATAATGATAGTTCCGGTCACGATACTTATAATGCAGCTTCTGGAGATATCCCCGGTCCCGTTCATAATAATGGAAGTCATCGTTTCTAATATAAGCGGCACTTCAACCCTCATAGGGGATCCGCCTAACATAATAATCGGTTCTCAGGCGGGACTTTCCTTTAACAGTTTTCTGTTGAACCTGGGGCCGGCGGTAATATTTGTGCTTTTGGCTTTCCTGGCAACGATATTTTTGATCTTCAGAAATAAATTCCAGGTCGAAGACCGTATCAAGAAGCGCCTTATCGGCGCCATACCGCATCTTGCCATAGTCGACGGCAAGAACATGGTTAAGGCACTGTGGGTGCTGGGGCTTATTTTCGCGGGATTTTTTCTTCACGAGGTACTGAATCTCCAGCCGGGTATAATCGCGTTAGGCGGAAGTATGCTGATGCTTCTTGTCTGTAATTCGGAAAGCGAAGACACGCTGATGAAGGTTGAGTGGGGGGTTATCTTCTTTTTTATAGGCATGTTCATGATGGTGGCCGCGCTTGAAGATAACGGCGTGATAGGCTGGCTTGGTAACAACGTAATAGGCCTGGCGGGGGGTAATCTTTTTGTTGTATGCATAATGGTCCTCTGGGGCACGGCGATATTTTCATCCCTTCTGGACAATATCCCCTTTGTGATAACGATGGTCCCGATGGTAAAGACCTTTGTGGATTATTTCACTCAGGCCTCGGGGTTGACCGACTCCGCCTTGATCAGCACCCAGATAGCTCACCCTCTATGGTGGTCTCTGGCGCTGGGGGCCTGTCTTGGCGGGAATGGGACCATTATCGGCGCTTCTTCCAATATTGTGATGGCCCGGATCGCCGAGAAGAACAACTATCCGATAAGCTTTGGGCGATTTTTCAAGTACGGAATGTTCTTTATGGTGCAGTCGATGCTGATATGCACGCTGTACATATGGCTCAGGTACTTTTACGGATAAAGCTGCCTAATCCATCTCTCCCGCGCTCTTAAGCGCTTTTTTAACCAGAATAGGACCGATAAACTCGTTTATTATTGTCGCGCCTATTACGGTGTTTACAATGAACCCTGATATCATTTTGAACTCCGGGTTTTGCTGCATGAGAAGAGCAAGCCCTATTACTACTCCGCCGTAGGGGATAAGCCCGTTAGCCGCGTATTTCTTTACTGGAGGGGAGGACCCCGCTATCCGAGCGCCCATGGCCGTGCCTATAAACTTTCCGGCCACTCTGAAGACCACGAAAAATCCGAGAAGGACCAGCGCTATCTTAGAACTATTAAGGTCAAAATGCATCCCGCTCAAAGTAAAGAATATGAGAAAAATAAGTTCTTCTGAATATCTCTCGAGCATGGCGAATATCTTGTCCGGGTTGGGGTTGAAATTCGCTATGAAAATTCCCATCACCATTATGGAAAGGATCTCTTCCGCCCCTGTAAATGTGGCAAGCCCCCAGCATAAAGCGAGAAAACTCAGGATAAGAACGAAATAGACCCCCTCGGTCTCTTTTTTCAGGCGTCCGGCCAGAAAATTAAACAACGCCCCCATGACAACTCCCAGTACCACAGACCCCGTTATGATCAGAACAGGGACCCCGAAAGCCGAGAAAGCGCTGAATCTTTGATGAGATACAAGGGTCTGCGCTATAACTATCGCGATACTGTAATTTATTATGCCCAGCACGTCATCGAAGGCGGCAACACCGAGCATTGTTGACGTGACTTCTCCCTTCGCCTTATATTGATGCGTTACGGCCAGAGCCACCGTTGGGTCTGTGGGGCAGCCCAGACATCCGAGTATAAGAGCCGCCGGGATAAACCCGGTAAGCCACACTTCCGTTCCCGACGGCATGCCCGGGACGAACGGAAAAATCAAAAGAAAACCCGCTGTTATAGCAAAGAAAGTTATCTGGGCCTCGAAGATCGTTATAAAAAGCATGCCTTTGCCCAGTTTTTTTATATCCTTGAATACGATCGTCCCGCCTATAGCGAACGCGATAAAGGCTATTGCCATATTCGCTACGTCACTGGTGACCTCTACGATGTTGTCGGGAACAAAACGGCATATCTGAGGGTTCAGGACCAGTCCGGCCAGCAGATACCCCACGATCTTAGGAAGCCTTAACTTCTCAAGTTCCTGGCCGAGGGCAAACCCCACAGCCAGTATTATTCCCAAAACCAGCATATGGTTCATGTTCATATTCACCTCTCCTTTTTGGTATGCGATCCGCTACAGTATATCACATGTTTCCACGCCGGCAAAGACCCCTCTACATGACATACCCCCACCTTTTGTACCGTTTAGAATTTTAAACCTTCAACGTGTCCCTGTTTTCGTTCCTTTAAGCTGTCCCCCGATAAAATCCGGAGGTAATGACGAGCAATCCATGGTTAATGGGTCCAGTATCTTCTCATCGATTAAAAGGCATCTTTCACGATAACTGCTCCATTCATATTGGGCTGGATCATTGACAATTCCGGCCCGGACGGGATTGTTTTCTATATACGTAGCCACATTTATCAAATATTGCCCTTTTATTACCGGTGCACTCTTGAACCTTCCTTGCCATAAATGCCCGACTTTGCTGTATTTTGTGTTAAAATACGCGGTATACCCTCTATTTAGCCAATGCATAAAAGTTGAAATGTCTCTTGCTCGGGAAGCTTGAATAAGAAGATGTATGTGATTGTCCATTAAACAATATGCGTAAAGCAAGAGTTCATATTTCCTTTTAGCACGGATGAGAATATTGATATACTTCAAATAATCCTCTCTTGAAAAAAATATATCTTGTTTTTGATTCCCCCTGGATCTTAAATGATAGACGGCATTGTCAATAAAAGTTCTCGAACATCTGGCCATGATCCCTCCTTTTTGAAAAAGTTCCACCTCCACTTGAATATCGCCCCTATATATCTATAGACACATTTTCGGGATAAAACCTTTCACTTTTTTTCAGTTTTTTTTTACAACATCACGGAATCTCTTGGGTGGAGAGGGACACCTTTAACCTTCGAGATGGTGGCAACTTAAAGGTTCAAAATCCCAAACGGCACAAACCAGGCAAACCAGGGCACAAAATCCCAAACGGCACAAACCAGGGCAAACCCCGGCAAAAACTCCTCCGTATGACGCCCCCGGGGCAGAGGCATTATGCGCGCGGTTAATGGGTTGTAATCTGCCGCGACTGGGGTTATAATCTTCCTATATAAACAAAGAAAATCTTATCTATCGCGCGGGGAAAGTAAAAACATGAAGAAAAAGGGATTTGACAACGAAAAATACCTGGCTGAACAAACTGAGGCCATCCTTGAAAGAGTAAAAAAGTTCGCCGGCAAGCTTTATCTTGAGTTCGGCGGGAAGATCATGTGCGACCACCACGCCGCGCGGGTAATTCCCGGGTTCCCCCCCGATGTTAAAATACAGCTCCTCTACAAGCTGAAGGACAAGGCCGAGATAATTCTCTGCATATACGCGGGCGACATTGAGCGCAAGAAAGTGCGTGCGGATTTCGGGATAACGTATGATGTTGACGCTCTAAGGATGATAGATGAAATAAGGGACCGTGGCCTTGAGATAGTCGCTGTGGTCATAACCAGGTTCGATAACCAGCCCTCAGCCAAAATATTCAAGAACAAGCTCGAAAGAAGAGGCATAAAAGTATACGCCCATCGTTTTACCAAAGGATACCCCACTGACATAGATACCATAGTAAGCGACGAGGGGTATGGGGCCAATGAACACATCGAAACAAGCTCCCCTCTTGTGGTGGTGACAGGTCCGGGCCCCGGCAGCGGGAAGATGGCCACATGCCTTTCACAGATATATCATGAATATAAAAGAGGCGTCCAGGCCGGGTACGCAAAATTCGAGACTTTTCCGATATGGAACATACCTTTAAAACACCCGGTGAACGCGGCTTATGAGTCAGCCACCGCGGACCTCAAAGACTTCAATATGATAGACCCGTTCCATCTCGAGGAGTACGGTGAGACCGCGATAAACTATAACCGCGATGTAGAGGTCTTCCCGGTCCTGAAAAGGATACTAACTAAGATAATGGGCGATGGGGTGTATAAGTCGCCCACGGACATGGGGGTGAACCGGGCCGGTTTCGGTATAACCGACGATGAACTTGTACGCGAGGCCGCCAGACAGGAGATAATAAGAAGATATTTCCGCTATTGCTGCGAATACTCGATAGGGTTTGTTGATAAGGAAACAGTGGAAAGGGCCTCTCTGCTCATGGAGGAGGCCGGGGTCAAGCCTGAAGACAGGCAGGTGGTGAAAGCGGCAAGGGACGCAGCGGACGCGGCCGAAAAAACCCAAAAAGGACACGGGGACATATTTTGCGCCGCCGCGATCCAGCTGAATGACGGTACGATAGTTACGGGGAAAAACTCTCCGCTGATGCATGCCTCCTCGAGCATGATATTGAACGCCGCCAAGTGTCTTGCCGGCATCCCTGATTCGGTCCATCTCTTATCGCCGGCGTCAGTCGCTTCAATAGGCAAACTCAAAGCGTCTCTTTCCCCAAAAAACAGTCTTACGCTCGACCTCGAAGAAACCCTGATCGCGCTCGGCATGAACGCGGCCAACGACCCGAACGCCGAAAAGGCCATGGAAAAACTTTGCCAGCTGAGAGGCTGCGAAGCGCATCTCAGCCATATGCCGACTCCGGGGGACGAAGCCGGCCTTAGACAGCTCGGCGTCAACCTCACAAGCGAACCGAACTTCGCGACAAAAAACCTTTTCATAACATAACATATCTGAACATGTTAGGATGGCAAAAGGTTGTAAAAATTTATTGACTTAACAAATCTCTGGCTTTATAATCATTAACAGCGCGATATTCTGCGCTTTTATCGTTCTAAAGGGGGAGGTAAGGGAGTTATGCAATGGAGGGCAAAGGGAGATTTTTGTCTATCGCCTGCGTTTTGGCTGTTTCACTGTTCCTTACCAATAATTTAACCGCGCCGCCACACGACCAAAATACCACCGGCATTTCAGATATACCCGATCCCGGGTACCTCAGCGTCTGGTCTGTAACAGAGAACTATGATATCAACCGCCGTCTGCTTGCATCCCTTTACCGGGAACACCGTGATATCTGGGTAGCAAGTAACGATCGGCATAAAGCTCTCCTTGAAAGATTCAACACCCCCTGCATGCTGCTTTCTACGGGCAGATATCTGATGGATGAAGAGACGGCTTCCAACGACTTGTCCCTTATAAGGAGCGTTACACATGAGGACGGCGAGATACTTATGCAGGAGTGGATGAGGCATTATCCCGAAGGCTACGAATCACTCAAAAAAAAGGTTCTTACCGACACGGACATCATGGGAGTGTATTCAGCCCTCCAGGAAGACATGGTTCCAGACGAAAACCCGCACCTTGTCTTCAACCACATGATGGCGAAAGCTTTTGAGCTCAGGATAATAACGGAAAAACACGTGGCCTCGCGAAATGAGCTATCCTCCGAAGAACTGGCTTTTCTGGAAGTTATGATACCTGTGACCGAAAGCAGGGAAGACGACGGCTCAAAATATTTTCCGGATTTCTTTCTGGATCCGGCCGAACGCATCAGCCTTGTACGAGAGTTACAGAAAGATAGCAGTAAAAGGTATGAAAGAACAGCCTGGTGGCTAGGCTCAATTTTTCAAAACGAAGATAAAAAACTTTTGAAACAGCTCTCCCCGTGGATTAACCCCTCTCAACAAAAACATCTGCAAGAGCACCTTACCCCCCTGACGTCAACCGAGAAACTGGATATCATCACGAAGTTCACCGAATTAGCGACCAGGCTATCAAAAGACAACATCCCTCCGGGCGAGACCATAAAACAAGGAATACCTGTCCTGGCGCTATACGGTCTGAGAAAAGAGAAAAAAGAAAGTTTCTTCGACCGGTTCTATGAAACGCTTGGCGAGGATAAGCCTTCACCGGGAACATACGCTCCTTCCGAAGAACGCGAAAAATTTTACGATCTGTCATATATCCTGGCAGAACAGGGTTTTGACCCCGCGTATTTCATGAAATGCGCAGCCCCTGAGATCCATAAACACATTATACGATCACACAGACCGCTGAAAAACTATCTTGATGTGGCTATAAAAATAGCCAAAGAGGGGATAGACCCGACAGATACTTTCGCGCATGGGCTGCCCGAAGGATCAGCATCAAGTTTGCTGGAATCTGCTTTCTTGCAAATGGCCGTTATCCTGGCAAAGAACGGCGTAGATCCAGCGCCGATACTCCAACATTACTTTCTTAAATTGCCCGAGCCCGAGATGGCCCTTGGAGATTTTATCTCTTCAGATGATTCGATCTCATATAAAGCTGTTATCGAACGATCTAATGAGGAATTTTCCCGATTTGAGAAAATATCAGCTGTGGTCAAAAAAATAGCCAACATCAACCTTGATACTTCCGGGGGAGAGGAGATCAAACAAGCAAGGATCGACGCGTTTCTTGAGCTGAAAAGGCTTCTTGAAAAGCACGATCTTACCTTTACAGCAGCCCTGGCGCTTCTTTCTTCTCGTTTGTCCGGTGAGGAAATGGCCGAAAATACCATAAGGCTGTGGGGAGACTTCAAGCGGGCGTGTAAGCTCTCCAAAATGATGTCCGAAGGCTTTGGTGTTGCCATTCAAGACCTGACCCGGAACGCCATGATCCTTCATCCAGGGCAATCTCCCCGAGCATCTTTGATGTTATTGCTGCAAGAACGTGCCGGAGTCTCTCAAAGTGAAGCATCGACCATGAGTGATGGTGAGATCCTCCGTAGGCTTGAGGGTCTGGTCCCGCGCTTTACGCGTAACGAGAAAGAACTACGCGAAAGAAACGAAAACATGGAAAAACAAGAAAAATATCGAGAAGAGTTGTCCGCCGCTATCATTAGCAATATCGACGGCTCGAATTTCAGGGAAGGAAGTGAAACAGCGAACAGAACAACCAACTTTCTTTTTTCGGTGGCCATGGATAAATTAGAAAACACCCCTCTTGTGCGCCAGGCTGCTGTTACGGCCCTTAAGACCATGCCGCAGGCTGAAGCTCAAACTCTGATAAAACAGGCTATGGAAGACCCTGATGTAGCACAGAAAGAGATACGCATAAAGAATAACGCGAATGAACGATCCGTCGCCACCCAGATAATAGAGGCCATTTCCTGGGTAGTGGGAGAAAAATTTGTCGAGGAAAATTTTGAGAACTTAAATAACAACATACATTTTATGTTTCGGCAGAACCCTGGGATAATGGAATTTCTAAAAGATCATCCTCTTAGGATATTCAGCATCAGGGACAAAAAAAAGATAGATTCCATAACGCTGGCAGATTTCAGACGATATTGGTTTAAGGTCATGGGAGTAATATATTTCTCATCGACCATAGAAAGTGAAGCATACTCGGAAACAATGCGGAAGGTGGAAATAAGACACCATGACTCCCCCATAGACATGGGCATAGCCATTGAGACATTTACCAACAAGTATCTGCTCGCATCAGCTATATACCATGAATATCTTCATTATACAGGGATCCAGGCCGAAGGAGAGGTGCGTCTCAGGCAGATAAATTTTCTAAAAGGTATTATCGCCGAAGATGCTCTTCAAATGTCGCCGGAAGAACGCCAGAAACTTGAAAAAGACCTCGCTAGTGTAATAAATAAACTAGGATTGCATGGTCTTGGGGTCGACATGCAGAAGGATCCTGACCCGGAAAAAATGGCTGAATATATGGAGTGGTTCAACCGGGGTATAGAAAAAGTATACGGTGAGGACTGGATGACCCCGGGTCAGATAGAAGCGGAATCCTCCAGGATAATATCGGACCTGGAGAGGTGGATCGTGCTTCGAAATAAAGCTCTTGAGGAGGAAAGAAAGATCGATCCGTCGAAAAAGTTTTATGAACCTCTTGATGAAGAAATTAAGTCAACGATAATAAACCTGATAGAAAAAACACGGCATATACCTAACAGGCTTACCTCCGAGCAGGTAGGTGTAGTTTCTTGGGACTACATTTCTACAATGAAGAAATGGAAAAGGTATCTTAAAGACGGCGGGATGAAAACGTTCTCGAAAATTATGGACGATTACGGCTCGAGATACGGGACCATAACCAACCTTGACATGATCCCGCCGCAGATCAGACAGATGCTTATCGCGTCCCATCATCTGCCGGATGAAAGAGCCTTACGGGAAGCGCTTGGAAGCGGCAAGATCGTTATAAGAACAAAACCAGCAAAAAATGAAGCTGGGGGCAGCGGGATAGGTAAGTTCGAAAATATAATCATAACTGATATCGAAGAATACACCGGCGGTAAAGTAAAAATAAACGCGAACATACAACCGCTGGGAGGTGGAGAGACCCAAGAAATTGTCCTTACAGGACACTTATCTCCCTTTGGATATTTACCGCCGGTAAAGAAAACCGGGATGCCCGTGGTGGATATGATCATTGAGGATGCGGCGTCCAGGATAAAAGAAAACAAGGATGCCCGCATCCTCATCCTGGACCAAAATGCGTATGGAATCGCAGGAGTATCCGCTTTTTTCGAAAAAGCGCCTTTGCTCGCACTGGAATCCTCTATATTCGGAAACCCTGTAGCGAATTTTCATGAAATGGCGCATATCTCGAACGAGTGGGGTATTTTGCCGGCGGACACCATACTGTCTTTTGTAACGGATCCCGAGATCCGCAGCGAACATTACACCGATAAGCTGCAAAAATACGGCTATACCGAGCAGACAGCGCCTGAGGGTGTTAAGTCCCACTACGCCCTCAGAGCCCTCCAGCGCCAGCAATTCGGGGATCAGGACGCCGCGCTGACCTCGTCGATAAAGAAAGGCACCTCCCCGACCTTAATTGAAGCCTATGCGGCCCTTGAAAAAAAGGTGCGCTCAAGCGGCCTTATGGCTCCGGCCCAGGACCTTAACCGGATCTTTCCCATAAGGACAAAGACCACCGGCCTGCATTTCTGCGTTCCGGCGGATGTACTTAAAAACTCCGCGGACATATCCCTTACACTGAGACGCATAGCGACTTCTCGGGGTAAAGTGCCCTTTAATCTTGTTGTTACAGGAGGTAAGGGGGAGGACCTTGACGCGATAGAAGCTCTTAAAGACCAGAACGTAAGAGAAATAATAGGCATGGAGGGCGACCTCACAATACATTCGATCACAGAACAAGACATACAGCAGAGGGCTCTGCTCCTCGACAAAAACACATCCGACCCCGCCCTCAGGGCCGGTATAGTCAAAGACATATATCTCGAGACCATCGGGAAGATGGACCTGGAAGAGGGAGAGTACATGGCAATAGCGATCGATCATGTCACCGAGAACGAGGCCCGATCGCTTGAAGAACGGTTAAAAAAAGACCTCCAAGACAATATCTCCCTGAGGATACCGGTATCGCCGACTTCTGACGAGGGCATGTTCTCTCTCTCAGACCTGCTTTACGGATGGCTGAACACGGTCCACAGGGGAGAGACCTCCAACATCAGCATAGTCCTGCCCCGGGTTATATCGCCCGCTGAGATGGCCAGGATGATCACTGAATCGATGCGGACCGCCTGGCGCCTGCTGATAGCCGCCTAGTCTCGGGCAGCAAAACTCGGATCAGGGGCAGGGGGGGTAATTGTTGTATCCCTTGTCATATGGCATTTTTGCGGGTACAATAAGTTGCCGCTGGATAGAGGGTTTTCCCTCCGGCTTAATACCCCTTGGCCAAACACCTCATTATTTATGGAAAAAAGAATAATACACAAATACCGGGAATTCCTGAAAGATTCGATACGTATGGAGTTCGATTTTTCCGAAACAGACCAGAACAGGGGCCTTCCTGCCCCTGCAGTGCAAAAACCCCCGAAAGAAGACCAGAATATCATAGAGCTGCCCGCGAAAGGGGATTGGCCGAGTGTATCAAATATCGATCTCGTTAAGGCCATAGATAACAGGCAAAGCCGACGAAATTTCAAACAAACAGCCTTAAAACCCGATGAACTTTCGTTCTTATTGTGGGCAACCCAGGGAATAAAAGAACAGCTTGATGATGGGCACGCTTTCCGAACGGTACCTTCGGCGGGATGCCGACACCCGTTCGAAACATATCTGGCCGTAATGAACGTTGTATCGCTTGATACGGGCATTTACAGGTATCTCCCCGTACAGCACGCCCTTGTTCTTGAAAAAAAGCCTGGTGATCTGCCCTTAGAGATCACCTCAGCCACTCTGGGCCAGGATTTTGTGGGTAAAAGCGCTGTTACTTTCATATGGACAGCTATCCCTTACAGAACAGAGTGGCGGTACGGTCCGGCGGCCCACCGGACTGTCGCGATCGACTCGGGGCATGTCTGCCAGAACCTTTATCTGGCCTGTGAGGCCATAGATGCCGGGACTTGCGGTATCGCGGCCTATGATCAAAAGAAGATAGATGAACTTATCGGGGTGGATGGGGCGGACGAATTTACCATTTATATGGCCCCGGTAGGGAAGAAGTAAAAAAATACCTTTAATAAAAAGTACATACTCATAAATTAAACTACTGAAAACAGTATATACCTAAATGAAAGGACAAAGATAACCGTGCCTTGCCGTAAATGTGAATCGAAGTGCTGCAGATATTTCGCTCTCCAGATAGATACCCCGAGAAAAAAGGAGGATTTCGAGAATATACGCTGGTTCCTGGCCCATGAAAGCACCGTAATATTTGTTGAAAATAGGAAATGGTATCTTGAGGTAAAGAATAAATGTCGTTATCTTACAAAGAACAACCTTTGCGGCATCTACGAAAAAAGACCCCTGATATGCCGCGAACACGCCCCCTCAAGTTGCGAAAAAGCGTTAAAAAACCTGGATCACGAACTTTCTTTTGAGGATATGGAAGAGTTTGACAGATATTTGCGCAAACGATTCCGGCGCAAGTAACTCGTTAAAGCCCGTTTGATTTGACATCTCTGGTTTTATGCGTTACGATGACTGTGGTAATGTTTTTATCTAATAACCATCAACACGAGGAGACAGCATGACAATTGAAAAAGGCAAAAAGGTGGCGTTCGACTATACACTTACCGTCGAAGGGGACGTAGTAGACACATCTAAAGGCAAAAAACCCCTTGAATATACTCACGGCGACTCCAGCCTTATCCCCGGGCTTACCAGCAGAATGGAAGGAATGAAAGCAGGGGAAGAGCGTAAGATCGAGGTCCCTTCAAAAGAAGGCTACGGCCTGGTCAATCAAAAAGCCTTCCAGGAAGTTCCTAAAACCCAACTGCCGAAGGATATAAATCTTAATCCGGGAATGATGCTTGAAGCTCAGCGGCCCGATGGATCGGTCCTGCCTGTAAAAATAGCCGAGGTAAAAGATTCTTCAGTAGTGGTAGACCTGAACCATCCGCTAGCCGGTAAAGACCTTATTTTTGAAGTAAAAATAGTATCGGTTTCATAATTTCAAACAGGGCAGCAGTAAAACGGGGTCAGGTCTTGACACTTGACACTTTTTTGTTATTTTAGCTTTCCCGGCCTTGACATCGTCCTCTTATAGTGTAAACTTTACGAAAGTAGGATTTTGGAGAATGTTACTAGAAAGCTCTAACAAAGAAACGGGAGGTGCCATATGAAAAAATTTACTATTGTCCTATTGTGCCTGTGTTTTGCATTGGCTTCATCCGGCCTGGCCGAAGCGCGATCGAAGTCTAAAGACAGCGGGGGATGCAAAGTATACAATAAATTCTACAGTAACACCAAGATAATCATGAGCAACTCGGCAAAGCTTGGAATAAGCGATGCCCAGATAGATGAAGTCCGGAAGATGAAATACGACACTAAGAAGAACAAAATAAAAGCGTGCGCTGACATTAAAATTGTAGGCGTAGAAATTTCCGAAGCTCTCTGGAAGGAAAAAGTCGACATCGACAAAGTTAACGCTTTGATAGACAAGAAATACCAGATGAAAGCCCAGCTTAAAAAAGATATGGTGGGCTCTTATGTCTCGCTTAACGAAATGCTGACAGCCGACCAAAAAGAAATGGTCAAGTCTATACGCAAAGCAGAAAAATGTGATATGAGCGGTAAGTACAACAAACAGTAGCATACAGGGTCAGGTCTTGACACTTGACAGTCTCTATTTCCCCGTAAGAAAAAAGAGCATCAATGTCAGGCCCTGACCTAAGGCTCCTGCCACGCTATCCGAGAGAAAAATGCGCAATAGAAGTTTTTGGATAAAATGCCTCCTGATAACTATAGTTCTAACTGCCTGGGGCAGCTCTTTTCTTTTAGCGCAGTCCAAAAAGGAACTCGCAAAAAAATACAGCCGGCAATTGAAGTCGAAAGGGATAATAAAGTCGGACCTTTCAATGGCCGAAATAGAAACTATCCTACGGGATCCCCGCTCCTCACGCTATATCGTAGAATATACCGGACGTACTCTTGACAAGGCTCAGGTAAGGGAGATCGCGTCTGAACTCAGGGCCGCAGGGCATCTTGACAGGCATCTTACAGAGGCGGCGATAAAAGTTATCGCTGAAAACCCCGACAAAGCGATAAGGATAGCGGAAATAACCGAATACGCCCAAAGAAGAGCGAAAGAAGAGTCCTCTAAAAACCCCGATGTATGCCAGGATAGTTACCGGCATATTTTATGGAGCTACCTGCTGACAAAAGAATTCGGCGCTGTTTTTGCTGAAGAGGTCACTACGGCCCATGAGATAGGCTCCAGCAATTCGGCCGCAGAGACCCGGAAAGACCTGTACAACAACGCCATCGGAAGGAAATTAGCGGACCGGAATATGTCGGAAGACGATATCCTTGATGTACTTCACCGAATATAGAAGCCAACGCCGCGTATTGACCGGTAAACAGGTAGAACCAAATGTAGTGAAAATGGGTGTTTTTTGTTTCTTAGACGTCGATAAGGAGGAATAATGCAGATATCTCATCCGCTGGTGGTACTGGACCTTGAGACTACGGGCACATGGAGAGAAAAGGACAGGATAGTTGAGATCGGCATGGTGAAGCTGTTGCCGGACGGCGCCAGGGAGACCTACCTCAGACGCGTGAATCCCGGTATACCCATACCGCCTGAGGTAAGCGAGCTAATAGGCATTACGGATGACGATGTAAAGGACGCCCCGGCTTTCGCCGAAATAGCGAAAGAGGCCCTTGACTTTATAGGCGATTCTGACATCGCCGGGTTTAATGTCGAACGTTTCGACCTGCCTCTTCTGGAACGTGAATTCGCTAACGCGAACCTTACCTTCGATATGGAAAGCCGTTCTGTATATGATGCCCAGAAAATATATCATCTGCATGAAAAAAGGGACCTTACGGCCGCGTATGAGTTCTACTGCAGGAAAAAGCTCGAGAACGCCCATACGGCCCTGGGTGACGTCGAGGCCACTCTGGAGATACTTGGAGCTCAGGTAAATAAGTACGGCGCGGAAGAGAAGGGCATATCTTCTCTGAAAGATTTTGATTATAAGCCCCGGCAGGGCAATTTTGACAAGGAAGGGAAGTTCAGGTGGTGGAACGGCGAGCTTTATCCCACCTTCGGCAAGCACGGCCGCAGAAAGAACATAAAACAGCTGGCCGAGACCGAAAAAGACTACCTCCAGTGGATCCTGAAAAGCGATTTCAGTGATATTGTAAAGAATATGATCAGTGATGCCCTTGAGGGGAGATTCCCAAGTCCTCCGGAAACCGTGGAGAAATAGAGTGCCCGGGCCCGATAAAAAGAACAGGCTGCAATGCTTGCCAAAGATCATAGACGACCGAACCAGGGTTCTAATATTAGGGTCATTTCCGGGGGCAAGGTCTCTTGAGAAAAAGCAGTATTACGCGCATGAGCTCAACCAGTTCTGGAGGATCCTGAATCTTTCATCCTATCCATACCCCCAAAAAAAACAAAAATTGCTTGAGAGGGGGATAGGCCTCTGGGATGTTATAGGCTCCTGTGAAAGAAAAGGCAGCAGCGACAGCAATATCCGAGCCCAGGAACTCAATGATCTCAAAAAATTATTCAAAAGATATCCAAAAATAAGAACGGTCCTTTTGAACGGCAAAAAAGCCGCGAATCTTTTTGCAAGATCACATCTTAATATAAATTTTAAAGTCCTGCCTTCTACAAGCCCGGCAAATGCGGGAATGACTCTCGAGAAAAAAAGAGCAGCCTGGAACCTGGCCATAAAAAAAGCAACCGGCGTCTCCGAAACAACACATCAGGAAAAATGAAGATAGTTATAGACACAAATATGCTTGTCGCTTATATGTTCAACAAGCGCAGCGCTTCGGCCGGCATTATCGGCCTGGCTGAAAAAGGCGCTGTAGACGTCATGTGGCATGCCCCTCTTAAGAGAGAGGCAGAACTTATAACGGGAAAGATCAGCAAAGCGGCACCTCGAGCCGTGATCGACCTTGACAGCATATTTAAGCCGCGTAACGAAGTCAAAAAAGTCCCGAGCATCAGCCCGGTTTCCGAGGACCCCGAGGACGATAAGTTCCTTGCCTGCGCCGCCGCCTCAGGAGCCGATATGATAGTTTCCAACGACAGACATCTCCTGACACTCCGTAAGTTCCGCGGCATCCCCATTCTCAACGCCTCCACCGCCCTCAAGGATCTCCGCAGACGCTTTGCTTAACCCACGTATCCGAAATATGTTACACCTTAAACATGGGTATTTTTTGCTTTTTTACCCATGTTTAGTTTGTATTTCTTTTTCTTGTATGGGGTTATATGAAGCGTCTGCGGAATATTAACAAAAGCCAGAAAAAGTGAAAGAATTGATCGGCATTAAAGGTTGAATTCACGTGTTTTTAACTATACAATATTCATGATCGACGCTATGTCGCGGTAAATGGAACACAAAAAACAAAGGGGAGATCATTATGAAGAAAAACTCGGTACGTATCCTTGTACTCGTCCTGGCGGTGCTTATAGTTATGCCGCTTGCAGCCCAAGCCCAGGACGCGAAACCACTCCAGCTTGCGCTTTTTAATCCGGTCCAGCTCGTTCATGAAGATGAATCTATCGCAGGGCTGCGCCTCAATCTCCTATACACTTCTAACACCGATGTCACGAGCCTTGACCTTGGCCTTGGTGTCAACAGGACCACCGGCAACTACAAAGGTGTTCAATTCGCTCTTGTGAACTGGAACGAAATGGATTCAGCCGGGCTTCAACTGGGACTTTTAAACTATGTCAAAGGAAAAGCGGTAGGCCTGCAGTACGGAACAGTAAACGTTGTGGGGGGAGATCTTTCCGGAGTGCAATGGGGTTTTGTTAACTGGGTGGATGGATCTTTGCGCGGCATGCAGTACGGCTGCTTGAACGTTTCAAAAGGCGAGAGCGAGGGCGTTAATGTCGGGATAGTAAACTATAACCAGGGGATCTACAAAGGTTTCATGTTAGGACTAGTAAACTACACAGATTCTCTCCATGGCCTTCAGATAGGCCTGGTCAACTATAACGGCAACAAAGATCCGATGGAATACATGGTCCTCGCGAACTGGTCGTTCTGATAAGAAACATTTATCTAACAAACATAAAAAAACCCAGCCATAAGGTTGGGTTTTTTGTTGACTGCACGCACCTCAGATTCCCTGTTAGTAATTTAAAAGCCGGCAAAAAAGGTGAAAGAATTCTCCTCCGAAATGTGTCTCTAATAGTGTAACCAAAACCAAAGGAGGCGCTATGAACGAGAAAGAATTCTGGCAATTTTTGGAGAAGGCATGGGAGAAGGGCAGGGCACCCCAGGTATCAGGCACGATAGACAGCCCCGATCCCGAGAGGCAGGCGGCAGGGGAGTACATAGGAGGGGGACACGCTCTCCTTCCGGTAGACTATCAGAATATCCCTTCCGAGATCATCGAA
>CAYVIW010000078.1:0-21733 GCA_964451815.1 uncultured Planctomycetia bacterium
GTGAAGGTAGATTCGGTTGTCAAAAAGCGCTCAGCGAACTATTGCGACACAGTCTCTGCGAGGAAATCGTCCTCAACGTTCCGCTCGCAACCCGCCCTCGTCATAATATCGCGGGGCGGGACCATGCTTGCTCGCTTCACGGTGCCCCGCGGGAGTATGCCGGGACTTACCCGTTCGAACAAAACCGAACCATAAGTTAAAGGGATGATATAAGAGCGTTTATGACCTTCTCTTGCTCTTCTTTTGTAAGCGATGGGTATATCGGTATCGATAGAGCGTGGGAATAGACTTCATCAGTGTAGCGGAAACCGGACCGCAATTCGAGATACCGGTGCAGAGGTTTATATACGGGCCTGGCACACTTTATGCCTTTCTCTTCCATGAGGGATATAACAGCGGAAGGGTCTTTTTCTATGCCGATCACATATCGATAATATATATGATCGAACTCTCCTGCCGGAAGTTTAACACCGGTATCACGTAAAGCCCTTTCATACACAAGAGCCTTCTCTTTTCTTATCATTATCATCTCTTCCAGCTTTCCGATCTGAACCAGGCCTACCGCCGCCTGCATATCGGTCATCTTATAGTTGTAACGGAGCCGATACTCTTCTCTTTCGTCATAATCGCGTCTGTCCCTGGCGAAGTTCAGAATATATTCATCATCTGAGACTATGGCCCCTCCCTCTCCCGTGGCCAGCATTTTGTTGGCGTAAAAAGACATAATAGCGAACTTTCCGATGCTTCCCACCCGCTTATCTCCGTATAAAGCGCCTATAGAGTGTGCGCAATCCTCGATAACGGGCACACCCAGTTCTTCTATCTTTTCAATATCAGCGGGACTGCCGAACATATGGGGCACGACCACAGCTTTTGTCTTCTTGATCCGGACCTCTTCTATAGCCTCCGCGGATATATTGGAACTTTCGGGTTCTATGTCGGAAAGACGAGGGGTAGCCCCCGCCATGTAAACGGCGTTAAGAGGCGCCGTGCATACATAAGAAGGAAGTATGACCTCATCTCCGGGGCCCGCTTCCATGGCCAGAAGTCCCAGATGTAAAGCGCTCGTACCTGAATTAACGGCCACCGCGCCTTTCGCTCCCGCCAGACGCGCAAGCGCTTCCTCGAATTCCCTAACCTTTTTGCCCTGCGCTATATGGCCCGAACGCATCACGTCCGTTACGGCGCGCAGCTCTTCTTCGCCCAAAGTCGGCTTCGAATGTGGTATCGTAATCTTGGTCATGAAGGCTTTTTGTTTGTTGGTTGTTGACGTATCAGCTCATAATTCATAGCTGATAGCCCTCTAAACTTCTCAACTTCTTAACCTCTTTACTTCGCACCTCTCTACCCCCTTACGCCTTACCTCTTAGCTCTATACTCTGTCCATCAAATATCTGAGCGCGCCGAATCCCTCGGCGTATTTGACCTTTGCCTGAAAACCCCTGAAATTAGCAATGGCCTTAACGCTTTCAAGAATATCCAATCCGGTGGGATACTCTCTTTCGATCTGAGAGGTGTGAAATTCAAGAAGTTTTATCTTCTCATCAAGGGTATTTTCAATATTCCCGAAAAAACGCGGCGCGAAGTCCTGTGCCGTAAAATCCTCGTAGAACAGTACCTTCCTGCAATACCGCGCGGCTATAACCGTGGCCTGGCCGAGATTACGGTGGTCCTGATGAGTGTCATCCGGATAATTCACAAAAACCACTTCCGGTTTAATATCTCTTATGACATTCTCTATTGAACCTATCAGGTCCCTGTTGAGCTCCATCTGGGTATCATTGAACCCTCCCCAGTGGATATCCTTAACTCCCAGAAAATCCGCCGCCTGCTCCTGTTCCTTTATCCTGTGCTCGGGTACTCCACCGTGCTCCCCGTAAGTCGCTATAAAAAAATGTATATCCGCGTCATGTTCATGTCTCATTTTGAGCAGTGTGCCCCCGCACCCGTATTCTATGTCATCAGGATGAGCTCCTATGGCGAGTATCTTCATATTATGTCTCCCGTGTTAAAATAATGTTTGGTCATTGGTGTAGCAGTTTACCAATACACCAATATACAAATACACCTCTCCCTATCCCCTCCCGCTCCTTATTATCTCCAGACTTTTAGGGCCCTCGCAGAATAAAAGATCTATAACCGACATGTAAGGCACAAAAGGCTTGTAAACCTGCCGGTATTCCGGATGTTCGTAACCCTGATACTCAACATTTATTCCGTTAGTTTTGAACTTATCCTCTTCGAGGTATTCTCTGGCCCCCGCTCCCGAGAGATAAGTGTCGGCACCCAGCTTTCTCGATATCTCCACAAGACGGTCCGTCGCGGAAAGATTGACACCAAGAACGGAGCTTCTGACCATGTCGGTCCCAATTCCCAGAACGTCCTTAAAATATATAATAAGGCATGTATTTAGCCGGGAAAGATACTCCCAGTCTACCATAAATATCTCACGGAAAGACTGGAAATAGTCATCAAAAAAGGGCGCTTTGTGATAGTTCTGTTCAAGGCTTTTTATGTGCTTTTCCCGCCAGTTATCGCGGTCGTTTATCTTTACATCGCTTATATGCTGGCCGAAATCGTGAAGCACCGGTACTGTTATCCACTGTTCGCCTCCGGCGGTCCTTATTCTGTTCCGGTTCTGCCATTCGTTCTTCTTATACTGCGCGTCGTCCAATAGTACAAAAATATCCGCCCGGTCTATTTTGTCGAAGTAGCCCAGCCATGGCAGATATTGTGGTTGATGTATCGCTATTTTCATAATGGTTATTGGTGTCTTTGTTATTGGTATAGTAGTGTACTGGTGTATTAGTGTCTTGATTATAGGTTTTCCTGATATGCGAAACTATACCACTAAACCATTACACCAATATACCGATAAACAATCCCCGATCGCTCCACGCTCCTTACCCTTTGCTCTTACCCCTTCCCTCATTTAACAACTCCCGATACAGCCTGTCAAGCTTTTCGACCATAGCGCGGGATGAGTAGCCGGTAATAACCCTTTCCCTGGCCTTTTCTATCATCCTGGCAAGCCTCACAGGATCCTCTAATATCTCACGTACAGCCCGGGCTATGGCTCCGGAAGAAGCCGGTTGGACGGATACCCCGGCGCCGCCGGCTATAACTGAAGGAACGCCTCCCACATTCGTGGCCACAACGGGCACGCCAAGCAGCATAGCCTGTATCAGCACCCTGCCCATACCCTCGTTAAGCGACGGCAGGACAAAAATATCCATAGACCTTATGATTTCATATATATTCTCCTGCCAACCCACGATATGGAACTTTTTTTCAAGCCCGTGGGAAACTATCATCTCCTTGTATTTATTCTTGAGCGGGCCGTCTCCCGCTATCATAAAATGCAGGTCATCTCTCTCTTTTACAAGCTCACTCGCGGCCTTTATCAGATACTCGTACCCCTTTATCTCAACGAACCTGCCCACCGAACCTATCACGGTAGATGCGGAGCTTATGCCCATCTCCTGTTTAAAATCCCTCCCGCTGTGCTTTCCCGTCTGCATAGCGCTGAAATCAAGTCCGCTGGGGATAACGGCATACTGCCCGGTGGTACCTATCCCGAACCTTAACCATTCATCGCATTCCGCCCGGGTCAGGCCTACTATACGGTCGGTAAAGCGGGCGGCCATTCTCTCGGCCAGGATCACGCACCGTGTGAGAGCATGGCCGAAGTAACCATAAAAAACATGCCCGTGGGGAGTATATACTATTTTTTTGGTGCCGGCCATTTTAGACGCCAACCGGCAGAGAATACCCGCTTTGGAGGAATGCGCGTGTACGATATCATACTTATTGTCACGCATGAACCGGTATATGTCCCAAAAAGCCGAGATATCCTTAAGCGGATGTATATTCCTCACCAGGTCTTCTTCCTCTATAAAACCCACCCCGCACTTGCTTGCCCTTGATAAAAGGCTGACCTCTACATCTTCGGTCCGGCCGAAAAGTATATCGACCTCATACCCTTTTTCCACAAGGCCTATCGCGCTGAGAAGTGTGTTCTCCGAGGACCCTCCTCTGTCAAGCCTCGTTATCGCGTGCAGAACTTTTATTTTGTCTGGCATAAATATCACCGCATTGAATTTTTGAGTTTATTGAAACGGTCTTCCCATTTGAATTTCTCTAATACGAGTGAAAAACCCCTTTCTCCCATGCTCCGCGCCATCTCCCTATCTCCGATAAACCGGTCAATAGTGTTGCTGATCTCCTCATCGTTCTCAGGATCCACCAGAACGCCATTATGCCCGTCCATAACAGCCTCAGAAACCCCTCCGCTGTTTCCTGCTATAACAGGCTTAGCGCAAGCGTTGGCCTCCAGGAACACTATCCCGAACCCTTCCACATCCCCGGTTCTCTTTATATGGCGCGGTACCATTATAAAAACATCGCATGTGTTATAGAAAGCGGCGATCTCATTTTCCGGAACAGGACCGGCAAATATTACTTTATCTCTTATCCCGATGCTTGTGGCTATGGCCTTAAGATGTTCTCTCTCCGGACCATCTCCGACTATAACATAATAAAGGTCGGGATACTTTTCCTTAAGTTCCGCCACGGCCTTTATGACCCTGTCATGCCCTTTACGCGGCACAAGACGGGCAACTGTGAGCAGCACCTTACCCTCCCCCGGTATCGAGTATTTTTTTCGTATATCCACTTCTATCTTTGACGGCGAAAACTCCTCCGGGTCTATTCCCGGGGTCAACACCAGCGTCTTGTCTTCAATGGATGGGTGCGCTGCCACAACGGTCTTTTTCGCGAAATCACTGCATGCTATTATTTTTTCGGCCTCACCCAATACCATTCTCACCACATGTCTTGACAACAGGTTCTTTTCGAATTCCGCGATATCGGCAGAATATACATATACCATATATGGAACGTCTTTCGTCTTTTTTATCAGAAAGCCCGCTATCCCCGACGAAAGCACCTGCCCGCAATGAACGCTTCTTATCCTGAAACGCCTCGTCTGACTTAAAGCATGCCAAGTCAATATGAGGGTCCTCATCCCCCTCGCCGGAAAACTTCCTCCCAGAGGATAACGGACCACGACCCTGCTGGAGAGCATATCCCCGCTTTTATCGCTGGATCCGGATATCCTTGCCGTAAGTATCACCGCCTCATCGTTTTTAAATAACTTCCACAAAGAAGAAAGATATTTGGCCATCCCCCCCTTTCTCGGGGCCAGATCACTGCTTATCAAAAGGACCTTGGATCTTGCCGCCCCTTCTATGACTTCCATCATTCTTGCTGACATTTTCTCCGGAGCAAAAAATTCGGCGCGTTCTTCGCCTTTTTTTATACAAATATCCCGGAGAGAGTCGTCTAGAAGGATACTGCAGATCTTCTCAGCGATATCTCGCGGGTCGTAAGGATCGAAAAATACGGCCGCCTCGCGCAAGACCTCTTTCATCGGTTCTATCGCGGATGCCGCAACGGGTATACCCAGCGCCATAGACTCTACGGGCGGTATCCCGAACCCCTCGGCCAGCGAAGGAAATACAAATAATGCCGCTTTCTTCATTAAAACCGGTATATCCTCATGGGGAAGGTTGGCGACCACCGCGACACGCCCTTTGAGCCCGGCAACGTGTATCTCCTTTTCAACTGTCAGTACCTCTTTGGCGGAACCTCCCGCGAGAACAAGCCTGTACCTTTCCCTTATTTCATCCGGAAGAAGCGCGTAAGCCTGGATAAGCCTTTTGATGTTCTTATGCGCCTTAAAATTACCGGCATACAGGATATATGGGGCATCCAACCCGTAACTATCCGTTATTTGCGCTTCTTTAGCCTCGTTTACAGTAAGTAGTCTTTCGATATCCACCGATGGATATATTACCTCTATCGCTCCCGGACTTATGCCCAAGGCCCGACATACTTCCGCCTTGGCATGACAGGAAAGGGTAATTACGGCGGCCGCCCTGCGGCCTGAAATAAATGAATAAGCAAAAAAATGGGCCTTCTCCAAAAAGCCCTTTATCCCTCCGCGCTTAGGCCTTACAAGCGGTATCACATCACTTATCGCGTTCACATAAGGACATACTCGTCTTAAAGGCGTCTTTATATAGGGTGAGAAGAAAACATCGGCTCCGCTCTTCTTAATGGCCGCGGGAAGATGCCACTGGTCCCAGAAAAAAGTTATTCTTTCGTGTAGAACGACCTTTTCCCCGGGGCATGGTATCCCGTCAAGGTCCGTATACTGGTTGCAGAAAAAAACAAACTCATGCCCTTTATCTCCCGCATGCGAGAGAAAGTCATACAATATGGCCCTGAGGCCCGTATGTCTTCCCTTTCTGAATTCTCTGGCGTCTATGGCTATCTTCATACTTGTTGTTGAAAATCGGGTATTTCGAAATATTTTTTCGCTTTCTTTAACCGTCCCCTGCGGGACACGCAAAAGTTGGCTCTAAATTTTTGCGAAGGCCCCGTTATCAAACGAAACCACGGTCGAAGATATGAATTTAAAATTTTCCGGACTTCGCCGGAACGAGCGAACTTTTGCTCGGTTAAAGGTGCTTCAAAAATATTCCGAAACACCCTGCAACCAACAAACAGCAAGCTCTCAACAAGCCCCTATTAAGCTCTGCCCTTCGCTCTTACCTCTTTTCCGCTCCTCCCAACTCATCATAAACCTTCTGGACTTCCGACACATGTTGCTGAATACTAAAATTTTCAATGGCCCTTTTCCTGGCGTTGGCTCCCAGCCGGGCGGCTTTCTCCGGTGACGAGATCACCTCTTCCATAGCGGCGGCAAGAGTGTTCACGTCACCGAACGGCACAAGGATACCCGATAGACCCCCTATTACCGCTTCATTATTTCCGCTTACGTCCGAACATATAACAGGCAAAGAACACGCCATCGCTTCTAAGAGCACCCGGCTGAATCCTTCATGTGCAGAAGGCAGAATAAAAATATCCATAGCGGACAAAAAAGCGTTTATGTCATCCCTGGGGCCTGTAAATATGACCTTCCCCTCTATGTCCAGTTCCCTGACAAGCTCTTTAAGCTTCCGCGAATACGCACAATCACCTCTTCCTGTAACTATAAGTCGCAAAAAAGGATACTTTTCGGCCACTTTCGCCAAGGCTTTAAACAAAACGATATGTCCTTTGCGCGGGACCAGAAGACCTATAATGCCCGCAAGCATTATGCCGTCATCGACCTCCAGCTCTTTTCTTGCCGCCCCCCTTTTATCAATATCCCTTTTGAACCTTTCGGTATTCACACCGTTGTATACTACACGCAACTTCGGGTTGATCGAGGGAAAACCCCTGAACCTTTCTTCCCCTGAAGACTTTGAAACACATATTATCCTGTCAGCGCGGGAAGACAGGAACATTTCATAGGGCAAGATATCCCGGCACGATTCACGCACATGCCACACAATTCGCGCCCCGGTTCCCCGCACGGCAAGGGCCGCGTAAAACTGCGCTCTCACGCCGTTGGTATGGACTATATCGGCGCCGCTTTTCTCAATTATACCCTTGAGCTGCCGGGCTTTACTCATTACCCGGAAAATATTTACCGTCTTTGCCGCGGGCATTTTCCAAAGAAGAACGGGTATCCCCATACTCCTTACTCTCTCGGCCATTCCGCCCTCACCCGGGCACAGGACCACCGGGGTGTACCTGCCCCTGTCCAGACCGTACAAGAGTTCAAGCAGACTTATCTGCCCCCCGCTGAAAACCTCGGCTCTGTTCGCGATAAAAATTATTTTCATTTTCAGTCCGGCAAAGTCTCCCGGTGCTTTTTCATCAGTATCAGGTTCCGCGAATATATCAATATACCCAGCCCCTGTCCCACGATAAAAACAGGGTCTTTTCTGTGTATGGCGTAAATAAGAACAAGTACGGCACCGGTGAAACTGAAATACCAGAAGATCTCGGGGATAATAGAGCGGTTTGCCCTCTCAGACATTATCCATTGCACAAGGAACCGTAACCCGAAAAAACTCTGTCCGACCAACCCCAAAAAGATCCACAATCCTTCTCTCATAGTTATCCCCTCTTTTTACCCTTTCACACACACAAAAAGCTGATTAAGAAAAAATCTCTCATATACCTTTATCCGTAAATGGGGATACAGCATCTCTTCCATAACTGGCCGGTCGAAATACATCTTGTGCTCTTCGCCAATATCTTTGTTCCAAAGCCTCAGAAAGAGCTCAGAACCCCTGAGCGGGGTGGTCATTATCAACCTCCCGGTGGGTTTCAAGACCCTGTCTATCTCACGTATCAAGGCAGCCGGTTCGTCGAGATGCTCTATGAAAGCCAGCATGGTCACCTGATCAGCTGCTTTGTCGGCAAACGGTAATTTATCAGTAATGGCATCTCCGTACAGCCTGTCGAGCCCTATTTTCTTTTCCGCCGGGGATAATTTTAATAGAGAACAGTCGCCGCAGCCCAGGTCGATATGGACGCCTCCGGACTCGATATGCTTAAGTGCCATCCGGTTACGGCACCTCTTCAGGCCATTCCGTATAGCCCTTATATAAAAAACGTCATCATTGAACTCGTTTCTAAAAACCTTCCCCAGATCTTTCTCTGTTATCATTTTTCTAAAGCCTTCCCCGGAAATATACCCGTATGACCCTGGCGTAAGATAGAATAAAAGCCTTAACGAACTCTCCCCTTTTTAATTTTGACCCATCGGCCCTTCTCGCGTAAAAAATGGGGATATACAATATTTTAAGCCCTTTCAGCAAAAATACCAGAGTTATCGTGGATGTAAAAGAAAAACCTTCCGGCATCAGATCAAGATACTTAACCGCGGCCTCTCTTCGCATTACTCTGAGGCCGGAATTGATATCCCCCACACGACAGCGAAAAATACGTGACAGACACCACTCGATAGCTCTTTTGGCCAGGAGATGGTCCCGCGGACGTTCGCTTTCGTCATGCCGTTCTCCTACGACCATATCCGCTTCCATGGTCTTCTCCAGAAGACGGGCTATATCATTCGGGCTATAGGTATTATCCGCGTCGATTATGGCTATATATTCCCCGGAAGAGGCCTTGACCCCTGTTTTCAGGGACGCGCCTTTACCCTTTTCTCGACCTGTGTCTTATAACATTTAATCCCTGCCTTTCCGCCAGTTCGGCAGTTCCATCATCCGATCCGTCATCAACAACGATGATCTCATGTTTCACGGATATCCCCGATAATGTCTCTTTTAATGATCCGAGAAAATTCCCCATGGCCGATATTTCATTATAGGCTGGAACAATTAAGCTCAGTGTACCGATATCGTTCTTATCCATATCAAATCATGCTCTCTTTTTGTTAAGTTTTATCAGCCCTGTCCCGACGACGATGGCCACGATAATAAAAACACAGAAAAACGCCGCCTGCCTTATAATAAGACCGGTCACGAACGCTAAGTCGCCTCCGGAAAAAAGTTCAGCCGCTCTTACATCCGGCCTTGAGATATATGTGTGAAGTGTCTCAACTCCCATAAGGCGGGGTAAAGTATCCGAAAAAAGGAAAGGCATACCGAAACCGGTAATAAAGACCTTGAAAGCGTATATAAGATGCCAGCTGCCGTAAGGCATAAGCCCGGCCTGGGCGGAGAAATAAGCGAAAAAAACGGAAAGCCCGCCCAAACACCGCCAAAGTATGCGTGGACATCTCTTGAACACAAAAATAGCGGGTATCATCGCGAAGGGACACATCGACAATAAGTACCGCACCGTAATGTGGGCGTCATGCGGCCAGGCCGGCTGATAAGGATCGCCTTTCCTGACATATCCTGAAAAATAAAGCGCCCCCAGGACCATTACCGCGAGAACAACAACCATCTCGGAGATATTCTTTTTGCGCCTGAAAGCGGTCACAAGACCCCACATGGAAAGCAACATTATGGGCATATATATAAAGAACCCGGAAACAGGACCAAAAAAATGCCATAAAACGTTCTTAAGCCTCGGATAGGTAATCATATTGGGGTTCGGGTTGACCCTGAAATCATACGGAGTGAAGAAAAAAGACCCGAAAGCGGACCTGAAATACACAAAAAGGAGAATAAGCGGCAGCATGGATCCGGCCATTAAGGCGATAGCGCTCTTACCTTTCCCGATATAAAGAGCGTAGAAAGCCACGATAATACAGGCATATAAGACCGCAAGATCAGTAACAACAGCCGAGCCCAGCAAAACTCCTACTGCCAGGAACGGCCAGATCCTTTGAACAGGTCTTTCTTTCTCGCGAAACAGTATGTAGAACGCGCTGAAAACAAATAATGTCGCGGGTGTGCCTTTGTAAAGTGAGGTCGAATAACCGAATATCATGGTCCCAAAAGCCGTAAGGTAAGCTAACGTCAGACTGGAGGCCTCGTCGCCCCCCAGACGTCTCAAAAATGAATAATACACGACCACTATCAAAGCCCCGCAGGGCGCGGCGAAAAGTATTATTGAAAGCGCGTGAAGCACGACCAGAAGATCGTACCCGACGAAACCCGAAATAAGGGGCCTTGCCAGATAATATATCCCGGCCACCGGAAGAGCGGTTCCCGGGAAATGCCCGAGAAGATAATTTCCGCCCAGAAACGATACATCCCTGGATGAGGCGCTATACCTTAGATACAGCTCGCCCTTATCTACAACCGACATGGCCAGATCGACCATCCCTATGGACATCGACTCGGGCTTGATATTAATAAAAACAAGATAAACAAGCCACGCGCTTATGAATATGGCGAACCTGGCCGGTATTTTAATCACCATGCCCGGTGAGCACCTCCCCTACTTTATCGAACACTTTTTCGGGATTTAATTCTTTTAGACATATATTCTCACCCATCTGGCATCTGTCGCGCCTGAAATAAAGCGTGCACGGCCTGCAGAACATAGAAGCCTCAACAGCGGCGGTCCTCTCGGATAAAGGACCGCAGGAACGCGCTTCAGTGGGGCCGAAAATGACTACGGACGGAATGCCCGTCGCCGCGGCGATATGCGCCGGGCCGGAATCGTTGCCTATAAAAACACGGGCGAGAGAAATAAGGGCGGCGGTGCGCTCAAGGTCGAGTTCTGTTGAAACGACCACATCATCTACCCCGCTTTCAGTCTTGATCCGGGAGAGAAGATCCTTCTCTCCCGCTGTACCGATAAGAACTGTTCTGAGGGTTTTCCTGCTCTCAAGCATACCTATCAGCGCAGCAAAATATTCCGCGGGCCAGCGTTTTGGAGGCCATTTCGCCCCGGGATGAATGACGGCAAAAGCGCCACGATCAAGGCCTTCCTGCTCAAGATACATCCCGGCACTGTCCATTGTTTCCGAAGATATCGCCAGCGATAATTTCTTGCCTGCGGATGACCTTCCAAGAGGACCTATTATCTCCAGATACCTGCCGGATATATGTTCACTGGATGTCTCTACGGCCTTATTATAAAAAATGCCGGTATCACTCACACGCAAACCGGACCTTATCGCTGCCAGAGGACCCGCACTGGCCGATGAGCCCGACAAAAGAACGACTGGAATAGATCCGACCGTACCCCCCATATCCACGCAAATATCGAATTTCCGGGACCGTATCTGCATTATGGAGGAAATTGATCTTTTCACATCCGCCGGAGATGAGAATATCTTTCTCCAGAACCGGGGAGAGATCTCATATACCCTCTTTATATCAGGGATCAACTTGAAGATATGAGCGGCCGGTCCGGAAGAAACGACACATATCTCCCGTTCGATAGAAACATCTTTCAGTGCCCTTAAAGCGGGTATTGACATTACTGCGTCACCGATAGAATTCATCTGGACGAACAGTATTCTGCGGGGCGTCCCCTTCCGCGCGTCAAGATGGCGGCCTTTTATCACAAAACCGGCTATCGCCCTGAGCGCCGTAAATTCTAAAGTCTCGACCACTATCTTGAAAAAATATCTTATCCTCTCCGCGGTAGTCATCCCGGTATTATCCAGAGTACGGTCTCTCTTCTCCTTGCGGTAATAGATATTCAAGGTCCTCTCGGCGATGGAGTCCCACCGAAAAACTCCGGACAGCCGCGAGATGTTGGCCGAAAGCTTTTCCCGCAAGATCCTGTTAGAAGCGAGGTTCCTTATCGCCACGGCAAGAGACTTTGGATCGCCGGGATTAACCAGCAAAACGTTCTTCTCATGTCTGAAATAAAGGCTCCTCAAGCGGGGATGTGTGCTTATAACGGTAAGGCCGTAATCAATAGCTGTCATAAGAGATCCTCTGCGTGTGGATATACCGTCAGAGTAAGGCACAGCGTATATATCGCAGCTTCTGAGATGCTCGGCGAGACTTTCTCCTGTAAGTTCTCCGGTCCATATAACGTTTTCCTCAAGCCCCCGCATCCTTACAAGTTCCTTTATATGACAACGATATTCGTCCTGGCCTTTTCTTTCCGCCCCCATAAACATCAGATAATATTTGCCTCCGCCGGCTTCCAGTTTCCCGAGAGCGCTGACAAGGTCCTCAAGGCCTTTTCCCGGGTAGGCAAACCCGAAGTTTCCGATAATGATGGCATCTTTACTGATCTCATATTTCGCTCGTATTTTCTCTCTCGCCTCTAGCGGGTCGACATCGTGCACTTCGACATTAGAAGCGATGGGCACCTGATGGAGTTTTCTAACGCAAAAAGGGAACCATTTGCGAAAAAGAAAGGTTATCTCATCATTGGTACTTATGAGAGTGTGACTCGAAAGAGAAAGCGCCAGGGCATTGATCTTTGATATGCTTTTCCCGCCCACAAGCGTATGGAACGTCGTAACGAACAGTGTCCCGGGCGAGATGATCCTCACCAAAAGCGGCAGAAACTTGAATACTACGCCGAAGCCGTAACTGACAGGTGTATACTGCATATGCACAACATCGAAGCGACTGTTCTTTATTATCTTGAGCGTTTTAGAAAGCTCAGCAAGCCCCCAGTTATCGCTATGTCCTACCTTGAATACGCCGGGATCAGAGCCGGAATATCTACCGGACGCTATCACGGAGACATCCGCTCCCCTTTCCCTCATAACTCCCACCAGTATACGTGTGTAATCACCTATCCCGTCCATCTGGGAACCGGGAGTATATGCCGGGAATATCATGCATGTTTTAAGCGAGGATGTGTGCATTGGTCATTAGTATAGTTGTTATCGGCCAATAGCATATCGGTTATTGGCTATAGCTCTTTCGAATATGGCCAGAAGTCTTTCAACATGTTTTTCGGGAGAATATTTTTCAAAAGCCAGCTCTTTTGCTCTTTCCCCCATTCTTACTCTCGATACATTGTCTGACAGTAAAAATGATATCCTTTCCGCCATCTTATTTTTATCATATGGTTCCACCAGAAATCCTGTTTCCCCGTCGATAAGCCAATCGGATATGCCTCCCACATCAAAAGCCACCGCGGGCTTGCCGAAAAAAGCCGCCTCTATGCCGCATATACCGAAAGGTTCCGGCCAGACCGAAGGGACGACCAAAAGACCGCATGTTCTGTATAATTCCGCGAGAGCCTCATGACTTTTCCACCCATGAAAGACCACCCTGTCATCAAGCCCCATCTTCCTGACCTTCTGTTTCACAAGATCCTCCTGAGGACCGGTTCCGGCCACATCAAGAAAGACCTCTCCTGCCAACATCCCCAGGACCTCTATAAGGACATCAAGGCCTTTCCCCTCCGCGATACGGCCCGCGAAAAGGATCCTATCTCCCGATCTTTGACCGTAAAGACATTCATCCGCGTCCTCATAGCCTTGGTTCTCGGGCGGATGAGCGAAATATGGAAGAATCGCTATCTTCCCCTCTTCCACACCGTTGACCATCAGAACGTTCTTCATGTAAGACGACGAGACCAATATATGCTCAAGATCTTTTGTGGCTTTCAGCAGGCCTGTGGCGCGCAAATAAGCCTTTACTCCTTTCGCCGGATGGCGCGGCATCGACCTTCTGGTATATGCCCGTAAAAAACATGCGGGAGAAAGACGATATTTGTTCACTTCAAGCGGATCGTGCAACAGCATCTTACCGTCCGGATCCGTGGTCTTATGATCATGAACATACCTGACCGTTGGACATTTTGAAGAAATATATCTAATGGTTTTCGGATTGCCAATATTGTGCATATATACGAAGTCGGGGCGATAGTCCTGTAAAATATGGTCTATCCGACTTTTGACATCACGGCTCACCGAAAGCTCTTTACCCCATATTTCGGGCAATATATATTCCTTGCCAAAGAACACACTTCTATCACTACCTTTAGCGCATATTATTCTTCCCTCATGCCCCTGTTCTTCCAATAACCCCGCCAGAAGGTTCATGTAGCTCTCAACACCTCCAACTTCCCCCGAGAACATGTTAACATAAAGTATTTTCATCTGATGATCATCCTTTTCATCCCCGAAAAAAATCGCCTTGCTCCTTCCGGCAGCGATAAAAATATTAATAACCCCCAGGAATAAAAATTAAAAGGACTGTATCTAAGCGATTCCGCGGCGAGTTTTCTCGCGAAACCTACAGGTCCCCGGTGATACATCCTGTGGGCCCAGTAACTGTAATTAGAAGAAAGGGCCGATCTTGAAACAGGTGATCTCCGGGTCACTAATCTCTTTTTTATTTCATTGAAAGCTTTTTTATCTTCCCTATCAAGAGGGTCGGAAGATGTTTCCCGCCTCGCGACGGCAAGTTCCTGAGCTAATCTTGAATATTCAACCTGCATAGAACGATATTTAAAAGTCCCGCTGGTGAGGGATACCCTCACCTTGACCAGAGGTTCGACAATATTCCCCAGTCTGAAATTCTCGGACATCCTTAGCAAAAGGTCATAATCCACGGCTCTTTCGAACTCCTCTCTGTAGCCCCCTGTTGCTGTAAAACAGTCTCTCCTGGCCGTGAATGTTCCGTGTATAAGAGACATGGGATCTTTTAAAAGTCCATCTGGGCTTACAACGGGCGCCACAGGAGGTTTACTTATACTGATATCTTTTCCGTCTTCATCAATGTATTTAAATTCACTACCCACACCATACAATTCAGCATCTTTTCTCAGGGCTCTTATCTGCTTCTCTATGCGTTGCGGATAAGCTTCGTCGTCGGCGTCCAGAACAGCTATATACGCTCCGTCCGATGAATATATTCCTCTATTTCGCGAATACGCTATGCCTCTATTTCGGGGATTTTTGATGACCTTTATTCTGCTGTCCTGGTCCGCTGTCCTTTTAAGGATCGCGCCCGTCTCGTCGTTCGAACCGTCATCAACCACTATTATCTGGATATTTTCATATGTCTGGGAAATGAGGCTGCCCAGACATGCCTCGAGATATTTTCCGCTGTTATGCGTGGCTACTACAATACTTACAAGAGGCTCATTACCCATGATATTCTCACTATTGCGATCTACGATCAGGTTTTCCGGATCCATGCTCTTGATCCAAAAAAACATCTACCCGTTTTAGAATAAAAAATCTGTGCAAAGGATTCTCAAAGACCCTGTAAGTTTTTTCTACTCGGAATCCAGCTTTTTCCATCTCTCCCACCACCCTTTTCAGCGAGTAGCCCTTCTCCCCTATATTCCAGAAATGTTCATGATCGTCCGGATCATGTCTTTTTCGTACAAATATCTTAGGCACCATGATCTTGAACCACCCCACAAAAGGAAGTTCCATAAATATTCTAAAAACAGGATTAACATCCGGCAGGGACAATACCACGATGCCCCTTGAAACTCTCCTCAACTCTCCCAGGGACTTTTTAATATCACAAAAAGGCATGTGTTCCAAAACCTGAAAACACGCACACACGTCATATTCCCCGTTTTCGCAGGGAAGATTCCTGACATCCCCGATTATATCAGGTTCAAGAGAAGGCTCCGAGTCAACATCCTTTATATCGACTCCTTTATTTTTAAGATAAGAGCTCAAGAATTTACTGCCCGCGCCCACATTGAGGACCCTGGAAGGAACAATAGAAAGAATCTCGTCTATCTGATGCCAATAACTGTTAAAGCGGGCTTTGCTCTCATAATTTCCGAACCCGTAATAGCCTTCTGTTCTTTTCATTAAACTCCTTTAAGCCTGTTGCTAATGGTATTCAACATTTTATACGATGTGTATTTCTCGCACAAAAAAGTGCCCATAAGATATGTTAACACGGCCGCGATCAAGGTGAAAATAAAAGCTACAAAGCTTAGCCCGTCAAAATGTCTTCTCACTATAGTTATCACTATCAACATCAGCGTAACATTAAGCGCCGGGAAAGCCATGGCCTTCAGAAACCCTCTACCTCTAAGTCCTATCTCTCGTGAAACAACAATAACAAAGCCAGCGGCGGCTATCCCCGCGCTTAAACATACGGCCACAGAAGCACCGTAAATACCCCATTTAGCGGCAAGAGGAACTATGGTCGCGGCAAGCACACCCAGCCTGACGCCTTGCCACATAGTCTCGACCCGGGGGATACCTCTGGCGTAAAAGACCGGGCCAGTCGTAGCAGCTAAAGACCTAAGAAACCCTGCTATAGCCAGTATTTTCAGCGCCCCTACTATCGGCAGCCACTTCTCCCCCAGAAAAAGAAAAGTAAAATCCTCGGCGAATATAAAAATACACGCGGAGACAGGCATTATTAAGAACATATTGAGATCGAGAACCTCCCAATAGGCTCTCCTCATGCGCGGCAGGTTCTCCTGGATCTTTGAATACGCGGGGAACATCACCCGTGAGATCATATGTGTTATCTCGGTAGCGGGAGCGTTCGAAAGATGATACGCCATCTGATAGAACCCCAAAGCCGTTATGCCGAGGATCCTTCCCACGAAAGCGTCATCTCCCTGGGTCACGAGAAAAAGTATTATGCTTGAACCGAACAGCCACTTGCCGAAAGAAAAAAGGTCTTTTGCCCGTGGAATATCCAGTTTTAAATTTGGTTTGTACGGATGCAGCGCGTAGGACACCACGCATGTAACAAGCGCTCCGGACAAAGAGCCGAAAACAAGAGCCCAGACATTTTTAAGCGTGAAGGCCAGTATCAGCGAAACCGTTATATTTGTAATAAGACCGCTGAACTCAAGGAAAAAGCTCTTGTCAAAACGAAGGTCCTTCTGAAAATAAATAACGCCTATGTTCTTCGCTCCGGTGAGAAGCTCTATGAAGGCAAGCGCTCTTACTATTCTCAAAGCCTCGGGAGTTTTAAAAAATGAGGCCACAAGGGGCGCCGTAATATATAACACGCAAAAAAGGACCACGGATCTTATCAGCTGTATGGTCCATGCGGTATCCAGATATTCGGCGGTATTTTGTTTTTTCTGTATAAGTGCCTGCTCGAAGCCGGTCTTCGAGAACGTTTCTATAGCGTTTATCGCGAGTATTGCCACTCCCATGATCCCGAAATCCGATGGGGCAAGAAGCCGGGCCAGTATAACCGTACGAACAAGACCTAACCCCCGCTGAACGGTCTTGAGGGCAAACACCCACATGCCGCTTTTTACCGTACGCCCGGCAAGCGCGGCATCATCTTCCTTCTCCTGAAGTTCCAGATCTTTTTCGAAATATTTTTCGGTCATGATGGTTCTTTCTCAGCTCAACGGTCTATGTCACACACGCTATGATCCGATCTAAAATCTACCTTCGGGGCAACTTATCCCTCAACACCGACGTACCCGTCTCTATGTCCACCAATTTCACAACTATTGCCGTGAAGAACCAGAATGGCTCTGCTATTCTTATTATGACAAATGTATTGGAGCCTATCGCGTGCGTCAGAAGGCCCGCGAGCCCTGCTATGTAGCCTAAAGCTACCCCTTTATAAAGAGGTTTTTCCAGCACCCGGTAGGATGAAAACGCGGTCTTGCCGGCCACGACCATCATCCACATTAAAAATATAAGCCCTATTATCCCGGTCTCAATAAGAGAGAGAATATACTGGCCATCCAGGAACTCAGTACCTGTAATACCCCTCCCGAAAAAAGGACTCTTCGGAAGGTCTCTCTTGATAACCCTCTGCCAGGATTCCACCCTCGCGGCGGGGGAAGGCCCCAGGCTGACACCCATTACCTCCCTGACCTCCTGCCATTGTCCGGGCTTGAAGGCGCCTCCGATACGCTCTCTTAGCTCATGCGGTCCAAATGTAAAAAAAACGGCAGACACCAAAAATATCCCGATTATCGCCGCGAATACCCTTTTATTGCGCGTTATTACCGCAAAACATATCAATGCCGGTATGGCCCCGAGATAAGAAGCCCTGGACAGCGTGAAGATGAACGTAGGGATAAGGAAAATAAAAAGGAGCGCTAGAACACGGCGCTTTTCGGAATAGCAATATATGAGTCCACCGAGTAAGGACATTATGAATAGCAGGTATCCGCCGAGAGTGTTGGGCTCGCCTTCTCCTTCAAAGGGCGCCGAGATCCTCATCCCTGAACCTATGTGAGTATTTCCATATATGCCCACTACAAAAGCGGTCAGAAAAAGCACGGCCAGGAACAACTTTACCTGTTTCTCTGTTCTGACCTGATTCAGTACTATAAAAAAAAGAAGAAAATATTCTATCAGTTTGAGAACATAGAAGCTCCCCCTCAGGGGAGAAATATAGCCGGACAGCATCCCCCGCATGGTAGCGAAACAGATAACCGCGACATATAATCCTATGGGTATATTGAGAGGGCTTTTTCTGATGAAGGGTGTTTTCTTTATGGCCATTTTAGCCAGCCACGTGAAACTTACGACGATAAGCAGAAGGTCTTCCGCGCGCAGGACTATGGACCTGCCGGGCAATGCTCCCGCCTCAAGCTCGGGCGAAAGAAGCATGGAAAGAAGTATAGCTATGAGCCCTATATCTGTATTAACGAACGTGGCAACAGCTATAGCGGCCGTAAAGACCACCATGCCGGCAATACCGAACCCCTGCATGCCGGCTACTAACCTTGACCCTCCCACGGCGGCTATGACCGCGAACAGGACCGTTACAAATATCCGGTAAGCCGGGCCGATATCATGAAAATACCTGATAACTTCTCTTCCTTTTGGCGGGCATCACCCGCGTTTAAGAAATCGTTTAGCGGAAAGATCATCGGTCTTCGCCTGTTCCTCTCCGTAATACTTCTGGTAGTAGTAATAGAAAGGTGACCCGAACCTCATGTCTGAGGCCCTCATACTGTTGAGGACAATACCGATAACTTTTCCTTTGGCGTTCTCGATCTGCATCTTTGATCTGCGCAGAGCCCCTCTTGAGACTTTGCCCGCCTTATACACAATTATTACGCCGTCGGTCTTGGAACTTAACACGCAGGAATCGGTAACCGGGAGAACGGGCGCCGAATCGAATATCACGACCTGAAATTTGGACTTTACCTCCTTTATCAAGGCATCCATATTGTCGGACCCCAGTATTTCCGTGGGATTGGTCGGAAGATGCCCCGCTGTTATTATGTTGAGGTTCTCCATTCCATAAGTCTTCATGATAACGCTCGATTTTATATTGCCCATAAGAACATCGTCTATTGTTTTTACCACATCATCAAGTTTGAATGTCCCGAGCACGGCCTCGGTCAGACCGACCTCCCTCTTTATGCCGAAAACGCTGTGTATCGTGGGTTTTCTGAGGTCGGCGTCTATAAGAAGCACCTTGTACCCCATCTGCGCCATGGAGAGAGCGGAATTGACACTTGTTATCGTCTTCCCCTCCTTCTCCCCGGAACTGGTGAACATAAGACAGTTCCCCATTTTATCTATTCCGGTAAACTTTATATATGTCTGCAGGTTACGGTAAGCCTCGGCGACGGGTGACTTTGGCTGATATTGCGTTATCATGCGCTTCATCAGTTCTTCTCTGGCCTTGATCTCATGCGCGGGCGGAGGCGTCTTCCAAAAATCGATGTCTTCGCCCTTGTCAAACTCTATCTGCGGGATCACACCCAGAACCGGGAGTTTTGTGTACTCTTCCACGTCCTCGATCGTGCCTATGGAAGTGTCGAGGCTCTCCACTATAAAAGCGGCCACAATACCAAGGATAAGGCCTATTGCCCCTGAAAAAACAAAGTTGGCCGTAACCTGCCCCACTACGGGAATTCTAGGCACAACAGCCGGGTTTACCACCTCAATGTCCTGCACCTTGGTGGCCTCCATCATATTGGCCTTCTCGTAGCGCTCCTTGAGCGTAATATAGAGACTCCTGTTTATCTCAAGCTCGCTCTGAAGCCTATCGGTGTCTATATCCATCATGTCGAACTCAGCCTCGTCCGGTGCCGCGTCGTCTACGCCTACCCTGCTTCTCAACGATTCTATCTCCGCAAGTATATTTATTATGCCCGGATAATTATCGGTATATCGTTCTCTGAGGCTCTCAAGCTGAAGCTCGAGCTGCGCGAGACGCACCCTCACATCCAATTCTCCTGTCGGAAGCGGGGCGGATCCCGGAGCCACTCCGAGATACTGCATCTTTTTTCTTATCTCCACTATCTTCGCGTCTATCTTCTTTATCTGCTCTTCGATAAAAACCTTCGTGTTCCTGGCCTCTCTTACTTTATCTTCCCAATGGGTCTGCATGAACACTTCGGCCACGGCCTCGACGGTCGCTTTTGCCCTTTCCGGGTCGGTATCGGTCACACTGATGGTTATAAGTTCGGTGTCGGGTTCTTTTGCCACCGATATCTTACCTTTCAGGCCCATAATGACCTGCTGAATTTGGTCCTGTGTCATGTCGGGTTTTATCGCCCGTATCTCCGACGCTACCCTTTCCAGTATTTTTGATGTCCTTATAAGCTCAAGCTGTGTGCTTATATCTCTCGTCCCTCCACCCCAGAAGGTAACACCGCTGCCGGTAACTTCAGCCACCGGGGTTCCCTGGGAGTTCATATAGAGGGTGACCGTTGAGCGGTATATGGGTTCAACCTTTTCCACAAAAAGATAGGAGCTGACTATCGACACGAGAAAAACTGATATTATTATCCATTTACGCTTGTGTATAATGCGCCAGTAATCCCAGAGATTGAGTTCGTATTCAGCCATGATAGTATCCTTTTTTATTAATCAGTTCCTCCAGATTTTGCTTTCCTGCTGGGGTAAGGCCTTCCCCCCATCTTTGCCCACACGTCCGACCAGTCCCATCGTCCCCTCATTATGTCTTCCTGAGTACTGGAGATCTTCTCGGCAAAGAACAATGTCGGGAATATCTGCTGCAAGGCCCGATTGTAGTTGGTCATGCCCTGTATCGGCACGTACACTATATCTCCTTCTTTCAGGTAGACATTCTGCGATATGTCGCCCTGATACAAAAGGCGCGCAAGATTAACCCTTATCACTTCTTGAGAATCATAGCTTCCCCTTATGATCCAGGTGGACGAGGGAACCGCGTCGATCGTGAACCCTCCCGCCCTGGTTATAACGTCTATTATCCTGTCGGAGCGGTCAAGGTCATAAGAGCCTTGCGACATTACTTGTCCCATGATGAACACCTTTTTCTCTCCGAATTTTTTGACGCCAACGGCCACCCTGGGCTCCTTTACGTAATACGACAGGCTTTCGCTTATCTCTTCCGCTAGCTGGCGGGGAGTAAGCCCCGCGGCCGTAACGTCGCCGACAAGGGGTACCGTTACTTTTCCGTTCTCGGGCCTTACGACAGCGGTAGTATTAAGCTCGGGACATCTCCAGACCAGTATTTCAAGCTCATCCCTGACGCCGATTATATAATGGCCTGTTTCCGATACGGCGTCCTCGGGCGAATAGATAGCCTTCGGAAGCCGGGTCTTGGGAGACGCGAAACGGGCACAT
>CAYVIW010000079.1:0-29773 GCA_964451815.1 uncultured Planctomycetia bacterium
AGGTTTTTCCTCTGAGAACATCTCGGCCGACCTTACTTTCAGGACCGCTTCGCGGAGGTGTCGGAAATGGCAAGACGCGCTCGACCCGGAACTTCTTGATAGCATTGAACTAACTGACGGATCACTCACGTTCGGCACATACAGCATAGAAAGAATAAGGGGATCCCTGGAACTTGATAATATCGCCCTTTCACGGGGTGAATTATATTTCAACTGGCAAAACAACGCTATCACCTGCGTTTTTTACGGCACGCCGGGTATTAAGGGCGGATACCACGGATTTCTTGAATCGTCGGACTTTAAGCTAGAAGGTTCTGTTTCTCCTGAACTCGATGTCCTTACTGTACAGAAGCTCAAAGGACTTATATTTTCCCTCGAAGTGGACCTTGAGGGAATAGTTCTCCGCCTTAACTCGGATAACAGGATATATGAACTTACGGGCACCATAGAAGGCGATGTCGGAGACCTTCTATCTCTGGTCTCCGGCAAGACCGACCTGGGCAATGTGCTGGGAGCCAGAGGTGATTTCTCCTCCACTATAGACATCTCTGTCTGTGAGTCCGACTTACTCGCTCTTACGCTTGACGCGGATCTTTCCTCAGATCATATTGCCTTCGGCAAAGTAGAGGCCGGGGATATCTACGGAAAGCTATCGGTCTCGGAAGGCCGGATACTTATATATGATATGACTTTTGACCTTATGGACAGCCAGTCTTCCATGGAATTCTCCCTGGACACAAGCGACACGACCCTGCCCCTATCCTTCAGCGTGAACACAAAAGGCGTAGATATGAACTCGGCCATGAACAAAGAGCGTCCTGACGGGAATAAGGACCTTGGAGCACTCGCCCTGTCAGTCTCTTTCACCGGTTCCGGCCGTGACCTTGCCGCTATAGCCGTGGCAATACACTCAACGGGAGAGCTCCCCGAACAGGATCTTTTCGGAACAATGACCATGTCCGCCTCAGCCTATCTTGATAAATTCTGTTTTGATAATATCTGCTTCGACAATATCTCTACCGGTCTCTCTCTTGACAACAGCGTTCTGGAAATAAGTTCTCTGGATCTCAACTGTTTAGGCGGCTCGTTAAGCATGAAGGCAAGCTGCGGCCTGTCCAGCCCTCTACTGCCCTTGTCGATCAATGCCAGAATAGAAGAAATGGATGCATCCCTCATATCAGAAGCTATTCCCGTTGAAGATGTCACAGGATATGGTCTTCTTGAAGCCGATATTTCCCTTGCCGGCATGGGAAGAACAATAAAGGATCAGCTCCGAGATATTATACCGCAAATCGGAAAGCCGGGTTTTACCGAACTATTTAAAAAAACAGACCTTTTGAAAGATGTGAATCTTTATGCCTCGATCGAACTGGAAAAACTCATTTTGAGGGGAACTCAGCTGGAGAAGATATATTCTATACTCTCGACCGACAAGGGCATTTTGACCATATCTTCACTGGGGTTCGAGGCTTTCGAAGGATCCTTGAACGGAAAAGCCGAGGTCGATCTTTCCTGCCCGAACTACCCTCTCGAAACCCTTATCCGTATAAAAGGTATGGACCCGGATGTTTTATTCTCCCGGATATCGGGATCAGAGAACAGCGCCGAAGGCCCCATGGACCTGGTCCTCTCGTTTAAAGGTCATGGCCTTTACCTTTGGGAAACGGCCGAGCGGATGCAAAAATACACGTGGGACAACAAAGCCTCGATCGATAAAACTCTCGGGTCTTTTTTTCTCGCGCTGTCAGGCGCTCCCGGGTTTACCTCACAACAAGCAAACGCCAGCATAGCGTTAAAGACCCTGCGCGGCGAAAAACTTCGCGTGAACGATATTGTCTCACAGTTCGATCTCCACAACGGGAATTTGGCGATCCCGTTTTTGACATTTTCATTCTACGGCGGGAGCGTCTCGACTGAACTTGATCTGGACATTAATACGGCAACATTACCATTTAACCTCAAACTTAATATCTCCGGAAGCGATCTCCGGGACATATTAAGAAGCACCGTGGATCCGGAGAGCCCCACTTACGGGAAACTGGACCTTGACCTTAAAATAAAAGGCGAACTGAACAACATGTCTTCTTATACGGGAGACGGCAAGTTCCTTATAACGAGGGCCAACCTCGGCCCGATGCCTATAATAGCGCCTCTTCTCGGGGGTCTTTACGAGACCATGCAGAAGATGTTCCCGGCTTTCAGAAAAATAGATATAACCTCCGCTAACGCGACTTTTGACATCGACGACCGTAAAGTAATGACGAACGATCTTATACTCCACGGAGGGGATATCTGCATAGTATCGGAAGGATATATGGATTTTGACGGTGGACTTAACTTCGCTTTCGTGAACGAGCTATTGGAACCGGAGCCCGGTTCTGAAGAGGACTGGCCGACCCTCATACGAAATTTCGTAACCAGTTTCGGTAGCTCCGTAAGCCGTGCCAGGCTCAAGGGGACCCTGCGAGAACAGAAATGGGATTTCGAATACCTGGATCCTATCGGCAGGAATGTCGGAAAGAACGTCAGGGATTTCTTCCAGGGCATCTCCCGTTAGACAAAAAAGGGGTCACACCTATTTTACCTCAAAATATCCCATGTGAAGGAAAATAGGTGTGATCCCTTTTTCTTTTACTTTTTCTAGGACGCGGGCTTTATTCTCTGCGCCGTTTCTTTCATCCAGTTATTGTCTGACCCTGTGCCCCAGTACATCGTCCTGTGCGGGAACGGTATCTCTATACCAAGCTCGTCGAACCGGTTCTTGAGACGCCTTCTGAACTCTCTCATTACCTCCCACTGTTTTATGGGAAGTGTCTTGATTCGGAACTTTATTATCACGGCGGAATCGGCGAAAGCGTCAACTCCAAGCATCTCAAGTTCTCCCAGTATCAGCCGTTTATAATATGGATCCTGCCTCATTTCGTGGCCTATATCTTTTATAACATCCATCACTCTGTCTACGTTCTCTTTATAAGCGACGCCGATATCAAGAAGCGCCTGGGCAAAATGCCTGGTAAAATTCACCACTGTCTTTATCTCTCCGTTAGGTATAATTATAACCCTTCCTTCGAGATCACGTAGAGTGGTTATGCGCAAGTTTATATCTTCTACGAGCCCTCCGTATTCACCTATCTTGACCACATCATTGACCCTGAACTGACCCTCCAGAAGTATAAAAAGCCCGTTTATGAGGTCCCGTATCAGATACTGACCCCCGAAACCGAACGCCAGACCAATTATACCGGCACCGGCCAGAAGCGGCGCCACATCCAGGCCATGGCTTTCGAGCACCATATACACCATCAGAATTACTATTATTATAGCTCCAAGCCAGTCGAAAAGCTTAACTATCGTCTTTATCTGCAGTGTCGCGTCGCTTTCTCTTATTACATCCTCTTTTGTGAGCCTTTTCTCTATCTTCTTGCCGCCTATCTTTAGCAGCATAAGCAGAAAAATACCCACTGCTATTATGGTCACGGTTTCGATAATTATTGAGGTTATATTCCTCTCCCCCATACTTGACTTCGCCATAGCCAGCCTTTCCTGGGCCAGCTTCATCTGCTCTTCCGCCGCCAGGGCTTTCTCCTGAGCCGCCTGCATCCTTTGCTCTATGGCGGCCAGCCTTTCTTTTGCCGTCTGGTCCTCTTTTTCCTCCTGTCTTGACCTGTCCCCCGCTTTTCGCGATTCCTCGGAACTTGATCCGGTCTTTTTAACCGCGTCGGTTTCCTGTTTAGCGGCCTGTGTTTCCTTGAGCTCCGCGTCGAGCTTTTTCCTCTCTATCTCGGCTTCTCTCTGCAGAAGCTCAGCTTCCTTTTTAGCCTGCTCGGCCTCGGCTATCGCGGCTTCGGCTTCCGCTTTAGCGGCTTCGGCCTCGGCCTTTTTCCTGGCTTCCTCTTCAAGCTGGGCCTGGGTTTTTTCCGCGGCGTCACCGGCCTCTTGTTCCGTTTCCGCGGCAGTTGTCCCAACCTCGGTCTGCGCTTCTATCCCGGATATAGGTCCGGCTACAGTGAAAAGCAAAGCAATTAATATTATGGTTGAGTATTTTTTTGATATCATTTTATCTCCCCGGTAATAGTTATTATACCTCGAACTTCCTACTTTTAATTATACTCCATAATATGGATATGTAAATCTTCTTATTGATCCAGGAGCATCCAGTTCCTTACACACAGCGCGCAATTTGGGTCAATTTGGGTCGGTTTGTGCCGTCTGGGGTTTTAAACCTTTAAGTTGTCCCTTTTTTCAAGATTAAAGTTGTCCCCGAGGATCACAGATAAAAGAGTAATCGACGATAAGTCTGTGGTCCATAGTTAGCTTTCCGGAGCATGGGGATTATAGTGGATCGTTCTGAACCGGGTTCCTCTAACAGTAAACGCCGATTCGCGAACCCGGTTCAAGCGCGTGCCGGAAGTTACGCCATCGCTTACGGGAGAGAACACCTCACATCTTTCTGCTATCATATGCCCAATGAAGAAGCGCCTGGCGCTGTTTTCTGTGGCAGGACATATCGCCTTTATCGCAATTTTTCTTTATCTGGGCTATATGTCGAGTCATGGCTTTCCATCTTGCTATCTGCCTTTTGTCTTCCACCGGCAGTCTTCTGCCCATATAATAACGGCAATACCACTGGAACCATCCCCTCGGGTCCGCCGGGTATATCCAGCCTTTCTCTTTCCAGTAGCTGAGGGGTTTACTGGCATTCACGCCGAAATAATTGAGCTTGGCATCATGACGGTCGGAGCACAGCCTGGCTTTCTTGTACCAGGCGTCCGGGAACTCCGCCCGGCAATCGGTCATATACTTGCCCCCGAAAACGCCTAAAGCAAGCATTTCTTTGGGGGTGAGCTCGGGTTTAAAATCCGGATCAAAGTTCTTTCCCTGGGGTTCGGTCAGAGCATACCGGTAACCCTTCTGCATCTTATCGTTAACTATGACCGTCTTTTTTCTCATGCTTTTCCGATCTCTGTTATAACTTCTGGCTCTTAGGCGGAAATAAAAAGTTTCTTTAGTTCTTCCACCATACCCGCGTGCCTGGCCTCGTCCCTGGCCAGCTTTGCCAGTATACCTTTAATCCTTTCGTCGCCTATATTTTCTGAGCAGACTTTATAGGTATCTCTCATCTCTTCCTCTACCTTTTTCATCTGCTTAAGATAGCCGATATAATCTTCTTTTGTAAGCATCTCACACCTCTTCTTTAAGGTCGCGTATAAGCTCTTCTACCACCTTTTTATGCATTACCGAATCTCTGGCAAGGATATCAAAATACTCTTTGACCTTCTTTACGTCTTCTTTTTCCATGCCTGTCCAGAAAACCGCGGAAGCAAGATGCCTGGTGTAGATACCCACTATTTTTTCTTCACCGATCCTGGCTTTCTCAAGTACTGCCAGCAATTCTTTGCTGTTCATATTATCTCCTTGTGTCTGTAAAGTGAGGGTCCTCAAGCTGTTTTTTGAGCTCCCTGCCGGCATCGGTCCAGGCCGGAAAGCCCCAGTCGGCTTCTTTGCTGACATTGAAGAGCACAAAACCCTTTACATACTCCATGGCCTTTATATCTATCATCGCTTCCTTTATCCATCGCGCCTTGTCGCCGCCCGAACTTGCCGAGCTGAACTCGGTTATTATTACGGGCTTGTCCGTCTCTCTAACTATTCTATCATAAACCTCGCCGAAAAGTTCGCCGAAAGTCATCCACCGGCTCCATGACTGGGTATCGCCCCAGTTATATCCGTCAAGCCCAATATAATCTACATACGCTTCTCCCGGATAATAGTTCATGAAATCGTTAACCGCAAGCGGAGGCACATCCTCCCAGTTTACCGAGAATATCCATTTTACGTTACTGACGCCTTCCCGGTCAAAGGCATCCTTTATAAAGCGGTACATCCTGCGGTATTTTTCCGGCCCTATCCTCGCCCCCGCCCATGGATACCAGTTACCGTTCATCTCATGGGCAAATCTCAGGCATACCTCTTCGCCGAAAGAACCTACAAGCCGGGCGAAGTCGGTTATATAATCGTCATATTTTCCATTAAGAAGTCCGTCATAGTCTATCCCTCTCCTGGAGTCGGCCTGCCAGGGCTCCCAGGTTATCATAGGCCGGCACCCTTCATCCAGTATGCCCTTTATAACTCCGAGGTCCGGGTACATGTCCCATTCAATGAATATCATCACGTAATATGGCTTTTTGCCGTAATCCCTTGTGAAATAATTTATGTCGGAGCGGGTAGGCCGGTCTGCAAGAAAAGCCCCCGTAAGACAATATTGACCGCCCGGATTATCTGTGACTTCGGCTCTTTTTAGCGGACGGCCTATAAAAAAGATCACCAGCGCAAATACAAAGATTATCACCCCGGTTATTACAAAGATATTTCTCACGCTTCCTCCTGGTTGAAATAGAACACCGCCGACAGTATAAAACAATGATAAAGCGCCCAGAAACAGTTTATTATTATTGCCGGCTGCATCTCGTATATGAAACGGTTAACCCCCCAGACTATCGCGATATAGTTTATCGCCAGCAGGGAAAGCTGGGGCCATAACAGCTTATATGGTATGGCCGCGCCTTTCATTTTCTGAGTTATGCCAAATGTCGTTTTTTTGCCGATAATGGCCGAGACGGCCGCCCTGACATATACCGAAAAAGTGATGCCTCCCAGGAGCTGCCCGAGGAACAGGTCTTTTCCCGAATAGTTCTTCTCTTTAAGGATAAAGTAGAAAACGCTCATCGATAGCGTCATATACGGCACGAACACGAACAGATAGATCTCCGGTTTTGCGAAAAAAGATGGAACTCCGAACAGCAGATAGAGTATAGGGAAGGCCATAAGTATAAGGTAGGCCAGGCCCACCATGTAGTATGTACCCGAGAGAAAATACTCCCACCACTGTCTTGCTTTTAAAGCGAGAGGGCGCGTGAAAAACCCCTTCATTACACGCTTATAGACCGATATGGTGCCGTTGGCCCATCTGAACTGCTGCTGAAAATAACCAGTAAGGTTCACCGGCCCCATACCGAAAGCCCCCACATGGTTATAATAAAGCGACTTCCATTTTTTGAGATGGAGTTTCAGCGAGGTGGCGAAGTCCTCGGTCACGGTAGACTCATCCATCCCACCCACGTCGATAAGCGCCTCCCTTCTAAAAATGATATTCGTCCCGCAGCAGAACATCGCCTCCTGCGAACTTTTACCTTCGCATATATACTCGTAGAAAACAGCCTGCTGGAAAGCCGCTGCGCGGGCTACTCTGCTTTCGTCTATGTTGGTATAGAACTGTGGGGTCTGGACGAACGCCAGGCGGCTATCGCTTTCCATTATTGGCACCAGGGTTTTCACAAAATCAGGCAGCGGGGTCTGATCTGCGTCAAATATTACCACATATTTATGGTCGAGTGTGTTTACGCAGTCGTTCACTATTCCCGCTTTTGCCCCGTGCCTTACCTCTCTCCGGAAAAGCACCAGACCCAGTTCGTCGGCAAGTTCTTCGGCTTCTCGTTTGTAGCTCTCATCTGAACTGTCATCCAGGAAAAAGATCTTTTTATTATCGTAATTGAGATTGATAAGACTGGTGAAGGTCTCTTCAAGTACTTCCCTGGGCTCATGCCGGGCAGCTACCAGAATAGCCACCGAAGGCTGGTCATCAAGCTCACGTGGGATATTCTGTCTATCTCTTGCTCTTCCCGCTTGTACCTGTAGGCCCTGAATATGTTGATGGTATAGCCCACGCCGTGGAGGATAATAAAGAATTCACCGGCCATAAGAAGATATGCCGTAAACATATCCAGCCCCTGATATTCAGCAAAACCCACCAGCACGGCCCTGGTCACAACATAAACGCTTATCGCCATGAGTGCCAGCATTAAAATTGAATATACCAGGAACTTTTTAAACATTCTCAGTTATCCGCCTAAAAGTAATATTTCATTCCTCCTCTGAACTCGCTCTCTTTATATACTCCCGCGCTGGAAGCTGTTATGGACCCTCCAAAATTCAGGTTCATCCTTTTGGTTATGTCGTAATTTATCTCCCAGCTGAAGCTGTTTCCGACTATATTGGTAGAATCTATAGACACATCATAGCTTAGGTCATAATATATATCGTTGGCACCGAAAAAGATCTCTTCCTTGTTAAGGTAATGCCTCCAATTTAACGTTATGGTGCTGGTTGAAAAACCTTTGGGCGAGAAATATTCAAAAACTTTATCGCTGTATTCTTTATACGTGTACCGGTATTTCAAGGCAAGCCTTCTGGGGTCAAGCGATATATAGTATAAGATGTCACATCCGGGCTCGTTCAGATAGTTGGAGTCAGAATAACGGGCATAGGTATATTCAAGGCCCGCTTTAAGCCTCATTGTTATATCAAGGTCCAGCCTGTTGGTGACCTTATGCCTGTAGTAGTGATTCCTTATTACGTTGCTGTTATTCTCAAGCCTTTCCCTGTCGTAGTAGACCGAATAGATCCCGAGGTCCATTACCCTTACGCCCATATCGGCCCCAAAGAGGTGCGTGAACTCGTCTATGCCGCGGTTATACCCGATAAGCCCGTAATACGCGCTTACCTGCCAGTCGGGTTTCGCGAGATATGTTAACTTGACCTTTCCTTCATTCTCCACGATATCATGAAAATCCGAGAACATCCTCCCCGCGAGAGCGTAACCTATCTCCACAAAGGTCCTGCTGTTCAATGGTACTACCATATCGGTCAACATTTGATGCTTGCGTATGTCTGTTTCCCTCTCCTGGGAATCCGCCTCAAAATACCTGTAAAAAGCCGAGAACGGGACATGGCCGGATATCAGGCGGACTTTCTCAAGACCTTCCGAGGCCCTGAAATGCGCGGGCATGATGCCCAGTATCCGCTTATATTCGGCCATAGCTTTCTGCCACATCGACTCATAAGAATATACCTGGCTCAGATCGAACATCGCCTCCACGTTCTCCGGCTCACGCGCTATAAGCTCGTTGTATCTCTTTATCGCGCCTCTTACCCTGCCGTTCCAATAAGACAGTTTGGCTTCCATCTCCATCTCGGTGTTTTCGTCATATCGTGTTTCTATGGCCTTTCTGTATTCCGCCTCCGATTGTTTGTAGCGCCTTGCCCAGCCCAGCACACGCGCTTTCTGGCGATGTACCTTTGGATCATAACTCTCCTCGAGTATCTCGTCATACATCTTAAAGCTTCTTTCATACTGCCGGTCCCAGCTCAATGTGTCGGCTAGTTTCTCTTTGATAAATATGTCGTCTTTGGACGTGAGCGCCTTTTCATACAAATCTATACCTTTGTCGAACTGTTTGCCGTAGGCATATGTATCCGCCAGGTATACCATGGCCTCCGTATTGCCCGGGTCTTCCTCAAGAACTTCTTTAAAGACAACTTCCGACATATCGTACTGGCCCGAATATAAAAGAGCCCTTCCATACATGACTTTTTCCTGCGCCGTACCGCTGTCTTCCATGGCTCTCGAGAAAGCTTCTATCGCTTCGGGATATTTTTTCTGCCATGTAAGTATCTCCCCCAGAGAAGCGTGGGCGTCCCTCCGGCCGGGGTCTATACCCAAAAGTTCCCTGTACGAGCTTTCGGCGCGGGCAAGGTCGCCTTTCCAATAATAGACCTCCGCCATTTTGCTCAGCGCTTCTGTGTTCTCCGGGTCTATCTCCAGGACCCTCCCGTATTCTTCCAAAGCCCCATCGTAATCTCCTGTCCAGCTCAGGACCTCCGCCAGCGATATTCTCGCTTTTACATCGAACGGATGTCTTGCCACTATCTCGCTGTAAACCTCAACGGCTTTATCCTGCTGTCCGCTGGCCATGTAAGTCTCGGCCAGAAGTCGCCTTGCTTCTTCTTCTTTGTCCCCGAAGGAAGACGCGATAGACATAAAAAGCAGGAGCGTCATTATCGCCCATATTTTAGCCATCGGTGTTCTTCTCATATTATTCTCCCCCCGTCTCCGTGAGAATTTTCTCAAAAACCCTGGAAGCTTTCTCGCTTTCTCCGGTGTAGTAAAGGCTTTTACCCCACATCATTTTTATATCAAGGTCTTCGGGATACTGATGCGCGAGACGCTCCAGTAATAGTCTGGCCTTGTCGGGCTGGCCGTCCCATAGATATATCTCCGCCAGACTTTTGACCGGACGGAGACCGCCCGGATCTATTAACGTCCCTTTAAGGATATCTATGGCCTCTGTGTATTTCCGGTTCCATGAATAAGCGTCAGCAAGAGCGAATTTTATCTCACTGTCGCCGGGGCTTTCCGCCGCGAGATCCCTGAACAAGATGATCGACCTCTCCGATCTACCCGTCCACAGATAGCTGTAAGCAAGCTCTTTGTAGGTTTCCACACGCCTGGACCCTTCTTCGGCGGATCGCTCAAAAAGAGGAATAGCTTTTTCATATTCCCCTCTCACAAAAAATCTGTGCCCAAGATAATAATTTATATCCGCTTTCTGGGAGATATGGTATACGAAGGAGGTAAAAACCGTCACAACAACAATGCTCACAATTATAGTCAGCTTTGTAGATAAAGGCATGCCTGTCCAATGCTTTTTTAATACTGTTATTATGTGTGTAAACCTAATTATATAGAAGTATATCCGCGTTTACACAGAAGAGCAAACAATATATGGTTATAGGGATTTAAGAAAGTTAGTTCAACCTGGTTGAAATAACCAGGTTGATTTAGGGTGGGTTAAAAAGCCAGGCCGAGCTGGGTGATGAACCTGTTGTCTTTCCTGTCTTTGGGATACTGGTCCCTTACCTCGTAAGTGGCCCTGAGCTTTGCGTGTTCATTCAGAATAAGGCTTATCTGTGGGGTGAACCGTGTCTCCCTGTCGCCTGTATCGGGGATGAACTGGCTCATGCCGCCCAGGAACTCTATGCCTTTAAGATATTTGTAGTCCAGGGGAACGGTGTACGCTCCCCAGAAATAATACCCGTACGCGTTCTCCTCACCTGTTCCCGGGGGTTGCTGTTTGTATCTGTATATAAGTTCCGCCTGGGCGTCAAAATTACCGAGTCTGTAATAAGCGTTCCCTCCTACAAGGTAGACATCATATTTATCGTCCCTGTCCCACTGCCCCCAGGCAAAAGAAGGTCCCATCCCGAAAAGACCGTATTCCGTCTCCAGAAGGCTGGCCCAGTCGAGGACTATCGGAAGGTTGTTATTCGATACCGTATTCTGTCCGTCCCCGAAAGAGCTGGCATTGTCTCCCGTAAGCACGGAAAAACTGAGATTAGAATAAAAGTCAACCGGGATCCTCCAATCTACCTGCGCGCCTATATCCGCCCAGGGTTCATGTCCGAAAAGGCCGTTATGCATGGCCGAAAGGGTTATGGTGCGCCTGTCAAAAAAATGAGCCTGGTTCTCGGGCCCGAAATTCACAAAGAACTTTCCGGGCTTTATCGAAAGTCCCCATTGGTCAAATTTTAAACGCGCGTAGGCTTCCTCTATCTCCACATCATGACCATGATGTTTGGTGAACACCACATAAGCGAAAAGCCAGTCCGTTATATCCGCCTGCGCTCCGACCTTGGCTTCATGTATCATAAAAGTGTTCTTACTCTTCTCAAAATTGTGGAACCGCGCGTCAAGAGCTCCTATAAGTTTGACCCTGTCGCCCAGAATGCCATGATGGGAGCATTCTCCGGGAACATCATGTGTGTGAGCATGCTCGGGGGTCTGGGAGTGAGGTTGGGCGCCTGTTCTTTCCTGCTGGGCAAGCCTGGCCTCAAGCTCTGCTATCCTTGCCTCATAGAGATCGGACATCCGCCTCATCTCATTTTTCAGCTCGTCTATCTGGTCCTGGAAGCTGTTTTCAGAAGCTGCCGCGCCCGAAGAGGCCAGAAAAACAGCAGTCACAATTATCAGTAACAATGTCTTTTTGATCATCTTTCCTCCGCTTTTTACATCCAACTTGAATAGAATTTACTTCTATTTATATTTTAAAAATTTTTACGTGGTTTTTTTCTTCAAGACCGACGAAGTCAGCCATGCCAGCAAAAATCCGGATGCCGCGACCAGTATGATGGTCGCGCCCGAAGATATATCCAGATAAAAAGAAAGGAACAGCCCACCAGTAGTGAAAAGCATCCCGAAAGCCGTAGACAATAGCATCATCTTCTTCATGCTCGAACATCCCGTCTGCTTAGCTACCGCGGCGGGGATGGTAAGAAGCGCTATTACAAGAATTATCCCCACTATCCTTATCAGCACAACAACTGTCAACGCTACCAGACAAAGTAGGAGGAGATAAAAGAAACGCGTTCTAACCCCTGTGGCCGTGGCGTATTCCTCGTCGAAAGAGATCGATATGAACTCGCTGTAAAAGAAAGCCGTAACGCCTATTATCACAAGGTCCATAAGCAGCATGAAGACGATATCAGAAAAAGGCACTGTCAGGATATTTCCGAAAAGATAACTGAAAAGGTCCGGAGCGTAACCGGGCGTGAAGCCTATAAAAATAACGCCCAGCGCCATACCTACGGCCCAGAATATTCCGATCGATGTATCCTCGGGTATACCGGCCTTCTTGCTGGTGACGCCCATACCAAGAGCCGCCGCCACACTGAACGGCAGGACCGTCATAAGCGGGTTGACTCCCAGTAAATAACCGAGCCCGATCCCACCGAAAGCCGCGTGAGCGATAGCTCCCGAAATAAAGGTTATCCGTTTTACCACAACGAACGTGCCTATTATCCCGCATGCCACGCTTGCCAGAAGAGCGGCCCAAAAAGCGTTACGCATGAACTCGTACTGAAAGATCTCCATCATTCTTTCCCGTGCTCCTTCATTACTCTATGGGGAACTCCATGCGCGATAAGGTCCACAGGGCATCCATAAACCTTCTCAAGGTCCTGTCCGCTTATCTCTCCGGAACCATGATAATACAGCTTCCTGTTGAGACACCCTATCTTTTCCACATATTTTGATACCGCGCCCATGTCATGGGTCACAAGTATTATCGCCATGCTGTTTTTAAGTTCGGCGAGAATATCGTAAAAATTCCCCTGCCCTGTAGTGTCTATGCTCGATGTGGGCTCATCCAGAAGCAATAGCAACGGTTCGGCCGCTATGGCTCTGGCTATAAAAACCCTCTGCCTCTGCCCGAAAGAAAGTTTGCCTATGGCCCGGCCGGCCAGATCGGCCATGCCCGTTCTTTCTAGGGCCGCGAGGGCTCTCTGATGGGAAGCCCGTGAGAAAGGTCTTCCGGCGGCCTTATTACCCATAAGCCCCAGAAGCACCACGTCCATTACATTTATAGGGAAACTTTCGTCGAACCTTGAATACTGGGGCACATACCCGATTTTTTTCCTGGCGTCTTCCGGCGCCCCGCCCAGAATGGTAATTTCTCCGGCAGTGGGTTTTAAAAGCCCCAGCATTATCTTGAGAAGCGTAGTCTTGCCGCCCCCGTTAGGACCTATTATCCCCAGAAAATCATTTTCCTCGACTTTAAGGTCCACCCCGTCAAGTACGGTTAGTCCGTTATATGAAAAATGAAGCCCTTTTATTTTTACAAGTTCTCTTTTATTAGTCATAGTCCGTATTCCGCCAGAACATCAGTGACCTTTTTAAGATTTTCGACATAATTCTTTGCCAGAGGGTCCACAACCTCCACGCGGCCGTCTATTTCTCTGGCTATCGCCTCCGCGCTTCTTGTGCTGAACTGCGGCGAGGCAAAAACCACCTTTATCCCCTTATCCCTCGCCTCTTTGATAAGTCTGGCCATCTGTCTGGGCGTGGGATCTTTGGAATGGTATTCTACGGCCAGCTCATTTAGACCGTGATCGGACGCGTAATAACCCCAGGCGGGGTGGAACACCATAAAAGAAGTTCCAGTTGACTTTTTTAGTGTTTCTTCGATATACGCGTTCAGCCTGTTCAGCTCTATTATGTATTTCCGCGCGTTAGCCGCGTAGTATTCGCCATGCGCCGGATCTATCTCCGTAAGAGCGTCCCTTATATTGGCCGTCATTATTATGGCGTTCAGGGGCGATAGCCAGATGTGCGGGTCCTCTCCCCCATGGCCACATCCGGAGACGTGTTCCCCGTCATGAGAATGCTCTTCCATCCCGATGAGCTTTATCCCTTCTGAGGCATCACAAACAACCATTTTCCTGTTCAGCGCCTTAAGCCTATCCATCCAGACCGTTTCAAACTCTATTTGTGTACCTACTTTGACATAGAGCTCCGCTTCGCTTGCGGCCCTCATCTGGCCCGGAGTGGGTTCATAGGTGTGAGGGTTCCCTCCGCCGGGTATCATTACAGAAACTTCTACTCGATCTGCGCCTACCTTTTCCGTGAATTCGGCGAGTGGCAATATGGTCACTGTCACCTTTATCCGCTCTTCCGCTTCGCTTGAGGCTGAAGAAAAACCAGTAAGCCCGGCAAGAACAACCAGCACCCATACCGTGAGTTTCCGGACTTTTTTAGCGTTCCTCATAATAACATCCCGAATAGACAGCGCCACTCTTACGGCAAAGGCCACGAAAGCGCTGAAAACCAGAAAACATGTACCGCCGCAATGCTGGCACATATGACCTCTATTTAAACTATACTTCAGTCCTGTTCCGCTTACCGGCCGAACACCCGGAACAGATACCGTTCACCTGCATGAAGTGGCTGACGACCTTATACCCTTTCAAGCGCGCTTTGTTGGCTATAGCGCAATCGCCGATCTCCTCGACCTTCCCGCATTTGATACAGGTTATATGATGGTGATGGCTCCCTTTTCGCGCGCTGCACAGACCATAATGTTTTTTACGGTCACGCTGCTGTATCCTTACCAGCACTCCGCATTCGGTAAGTGCCTCGAGATTACGGTATACACTGGGAAGCCCGCACCTTTCGAACTTTTTCTTCAGCCCCTCCCATACCTCTTCAGCCGTCAAATGCGCGTTCTTTCCCTGGAAAAAAGCGATCATCGCCTTCCTGCGGGGAGTCAGCTTGTACCCGCCCTCTTTTAGTTTCCTGATATACTGATCCATACCCGATCTATCCCTGAATTAGAAGCTATTTCTATTTACAATTATAACGCCCGCGCCCCATATGTCAAGTCAAGAGCATAGGGACGGTTCTGAATTTAAACCTACACCTGTTCCAGAATTGACCCCACACCTGTCCCGAATTTGATCCCACATCTGCCCTTCTTCACCACTTCCATATTTTCCCGCTCACGATAACCTACGCAAACATCACCTACCCTTTGCCATAATATTATTTACCGAAACCTCTCTCAAATACAGTATTGCATTCCGGGATCTATCATGGTAAATTTACGGATATGTCAGGTCTTTCACGTAACAGGATAACGGCATTTTTCTTTCTGGCTCTTGCCGGACTTGCAACCTATCTGGCATTTGACACACATTTCATAAAGGTCACTATAGACTATCTTTCTTTTATCGCGGGAATGTTCCTAATAACTGAAGGCGCTTATAAGTTAAGCAAGTCGCAGACAAAAACACGCTACGATCAGACAGCCAGGTCGCTGCGCGTTTTTATAGGCCTCGGGGTGTTCGGCATACATCTTTTACAATTCTTGCGGCACAGGGTCTTATCCAGCGAAATAGCCGAAATAACAATAGACTACAAAGACTACTTCGCGCTAACCGCCGGCATTTTCCTGATAGCGGATGCCCTGTACAGGATATCGACCTCAAAAGCGACCCTATTCCCCGAACAGCTCTCCAGGGTCTTCCGGGTCATCATCGGCGCTATACTCGTGGCTATACACATCATGCAGTTCATGCACGTCTACGGCCCATGATCTACCTGATCAGATCAACGATGTCAATTCAACCTGGTTAAATTAACCAGGTTGAATTGATGAAGAATTAAATTAAGTGGGATATTTTGATGGAAGATCAAATTTCTGCCGCTTTTACCTGCCCGGCCTGCAGAAAAGATGATATTGCCCAACTCTGCAACTTTTGCACGATCTGGAAAGTTATTTATTGAACTTTTATCGTTGTTCCCGGGTCATTCTGTTCTTCCGTTATCTCTTCTTTCGGAAGTTTGATCACAAGAACTCCTTCAGAAGTCTCCGCGGTAACCTGATTGGGAACTATTCTCGCCATAAGAGGTATTGTTCTCTGGAAAGACCCGAAACTCCTCTCGGCCCGGTAGACACCGCTCGTATCATCATGTTGTTCTTTTTCTATGGATCTTTCGCCTGAAATAGTAAGAGAATTCGGCTGAGCGCTAATGTTGATCGTATCTTTATCCACACCCGGGAGATCAACAACAACGATATATGCCTCATCCTGCTCTTCCACATCTATCGCTGGATCAAAAGAAGTACTTAGCCCACCGAACATATGGCTGTCTATTCTTGAAGCCCTGCCGAAAGAATCGCTGAACATCCTGTTCATTACCCGCTGCATCCTGCTCATTTCCTCTAAAGGATCCCAGGCCTCCCGATGATCGGCCGCTCTGGAATGAGTACGAAGAGGATCCTGTCCAGCGTTGGGTTGCTTAACCGGAGGAGTTCCCCGGTCACTTATCTTTGGCATCCCGTCTATCTTATCCTCATACCTTCGTTCCGCGTTACCTTTTCCTATCAAGTACCCCGTCTGCACCAGCAAAGCAACCGCAAAAGCCGCTACGACTCCAATTAAGATCTTATTACTCATAGCACCTCCTCAATCTGATATTTCTATACTTCTCGGTTGCGCCTTTTCGGACTTCGGGATCGTAACCCTCAATATTCCTCCTTCATACTTAGCTGTTATCCCGTCCCTTTTTGTTTCATCTCCGAGAATAAATGTCCTGGAATACTCAAGCGGACATCTCTCCCTGTAAACAGCGGTATACCCTTTTGGGACTTCACACTCTTTTTGGGATCCCTTGATCGTAAGCTCATCGCCTTTTATATCGATCGATACATCCTCTTTTTTCAGTCCCGTCATCTCTGCTTCTACAACAACTTCTTTTTCGGTCTCTTGTATATTAACAACAGGGGCCATAACCTTCGGGTAATATTCAGAATTAGCCATAATGTACCTCCTTTATTCTACATCGACCTTGATCTGTTTTGGTTTCGCTTCTTCCTTTTTAGGAAGTATGATCTCTAGAACCCCATCTTTGTAAGATGCCTTTACCTTATCCGCGTCAACTTCAGAAGGAAGTGTCAGCGCCCTGTTAAAACTGCCGTAAAATCTTTCGGTCTTAACGTAATCCTTTTCTTTTGATTCTGCTTCCTCCTTCTTCTCTCCCTTGATGGCAAGAGTATCCCCGTGTACGGATATATCAATATCCTTTTTTTCCATACCCGGGATGTCAGCTTTTACCATTATGTTGTCTTTGGACTCAAACACATCAACCGCCGGACTCCATGCTCCCTCCATAAGCCCCATACTCCTTACGGGCCACCTTCCTAAAGAGAAATCAAAAAGCTTATTCACCTCGTTCTGGAGGCTTTCCACTTCCCTGAAAGGCTGCCATGCATTTTTTTCCGATCTCCAAGGTATAATTGCCATAACTATCACCTCCTTAAATATTCACCCTTTTAGCACTCTCACCATTAGAGTGCTAATTCATAAAATATTTTACTCCTGTTTTCCTGCTTGTCAAGACCCTGGGATAAGATTTTACAGGGGGGAGGGATCTTTCCCTGATCTTACAAAAAAACTGTGCCACTTGTAATTAGAGTTGGAGGGTGTTACACGCCCTGCCTTAAAGAGACACAGGATGAAGAGAACGAAGTATTCGGAGAAACAGATATCAGGATCTTGCAGGAAAGCAAAGCCGAGACAAAAACAGCGGACCATGCCGTCAGGGGTCAGATAGGGTTAATCCTCCCTTAAACGATCTTCCGCTTTTTTTAACCTATATAAAAAATCGTCCTTTTTGAAAGCTGCGGACCACTTCTTCATCAGCATCCATCCCCCAAAACGGACCAAAGATTGTCTCCAAAAACGATACCAGCTCCTCCACCCATGTTTTATATTGTGCAAAAAAAGGACCACCAAAGGGAACAACAGAATATTTATACCTACCATGAACATATTCTTAAAACGGAAGATGCCCCCCATTATCTCCATTGATGCGTGTTGCATTTCTTCCGATGTCATGGGTTCGTCCGGCTGAAAAAGCGGGAAGTTGCCGTCATAATATTTCCACCCCACGTCCTTAATGGGGTATATTCTACCTTCCTTATCGAGCCTTTTCCTTAAGTCTGTGCCGGGCAGAGGTATTGGCAGCATGACTTGAGCTGTATCGAGCCGTGCTTTAATAATAAAATCCTTGAAGCGATGGATACGTTCCTTTGCTGACATTTTAAAATGCAGACCGCTTTTCATGGGGTACCCGAAAATAAACATGCCGTGTACTAAAAAACCGTGTTTTTGGAATATCTTTGTAAGCGACAACATATCTTCCGCCCTGAGGCGCTTTTTCATCACTTCCAGTTCTTCTTCGATCGGAGACTCGTACCCGATAGCCACAAAACTGATCCCCGCCCGGCGCATCGCGGAAAGAAGTTCGGAGTCCTTCGCCTTATCCAGCCTTATCTGAACGCCCACATCCAGCCTTATGCCTTCAGTTTTCTGGTACCCCCTTAACATATCGCAAAACCTGATAGTTTCAGCTCTATCCTGTCCGAAAAGGTCGTCGACTACAAAGAATTTTCTCCCCTTCGTTGTTTCGACGATAAATTTTATTTGTTCAATTAACCGCTCAGTCGAAGCGCATCGCGGTTTCCCTTTAACCGTGCAAAACTCGCAATCCATGCCGCATCCTCTTATCCTCCCAACAGGATATGCTATAATCTTTGCGTAACGGACTAGAGAAAAATCGGGTAAAGGCATTCTGTCGAAATCCGTTATCGGTTCTCTTTCGGGAGTACGGATTATGCGACCGTCCTTTCTGTAAGCTATCCCTTTGACCTTTTGCGGATCATCTTTTTCCAGCAATGCCCGCAGAAGTTCCTTTATGGTCTCTTCTCCCTCGCCTACAACTATGTAATCGATCCCGGATAAAAGAGCCTCTTCAATAGTTTCGTCAACAAAATGGCATCCCCCGGCGATCGTTACCACTCCCTTCTGCTTATAGAATCCGGCTATTTCGTAAAGCCTGGGGATCGCGCTTGTGAGTCCGCCATAAAGACCGACGATATCCGCCGGTCTCGATCTTTGTAAAAAATCATGGTCAGCTCCCCCTTGTCTGGTTTTAGGACCATCCAGCCGGAGATTATTCTCATCGATCACCTCAACGTCCCATTTTGCCATCTCATTAACAGCAGTTGCCACACACACAGACCCCAAAGGCGTGGTTCTCCTGGCGTTAAACCAATATACATTGAACGCGGGATAGGCAGGATCTATCATCCTGAATCTGAATCTATTTTTTGATATATCGATCATTGCCATATAAGATATTTACCGCAGATCTCGCGATTGTTCGGATGGTTTAGTGCATTTTTTACGCACAAAAAAAGAAATGATGCCACCCATAAAGATACCGACCAGCAGAGTTAAAAACAGGACTACTGCCTTACTACTCTCAAGAGACCATAGTAAAAAATTAACTTTTGTGTTCTCGTGATTTTGAAATATAAAGATCGCGACAAGCACCGCCAGAACCAGGAACAAGATCATTTTCCAACTCATTTCTTTCTCCTTTAAATTGCACATCCCTGTTTCTATTTTTATTCCTTGAACTTTTCGGGAAACTGTTTTATAAGACCATCTACCAGCATATCCGAGAACATAAGCATGTGGGCCTTATCTTCTTCATAATATTCCAGCTCTTTAGCCTCATCCTCGTTAAGGATCGAATCGATCTCTCCCCAGGTAAGATCGAGGTGCTTGTATAATATATCTGTCAGCTCTTCCTTTGTATGGTTACCCGGAATGGCAAAGAAACCAGCTAAACGGGATGCGTTCGAATACCATCTTTTCTTGGCCCTCTCCAAGGCTCTTTCTGCCTCCTTGCTGGCCTGTACAGGCGGCGCTTCCTTGGTTTTTTTGATCAGCTCCAGGGCTTTTATCCTGGCCCGCTCTATCAGCTCCAAGGCTTTTTCCTTGGCCTTATTAATCAGGCCCAGGTCTTCTTTTTTCTCTTTTTCTACCAGAGCAATGGCTTTTTCCCCGGCCCGCTCCTTCAAAACCATGGCTTTTTTCTCAGCTTTCTCTGTCCGATCCGAGACCTCTTTATCGACTTCTTTAGCGGCCTTAATAACTTCTTCAGTACGCCCTACATCCTTTTTGAGAAAACCGGTCAAAATGCTGCTTGCCCACCATCCGTAATATGGACGGATAGAGGCCCCGAGAACACCAGCGTTCTCAAGAAGCTCCTTTTTGGCTTCCTCCGCGTCTTCAGACCCTTCGATCTCTTTAACAATATAATCCCGCAGCAAAATCGCGCGTGATTCCCATAGTTTTCTCATGGATGTCCTTAACTCAACTTCTGACTTAGACATGTCACTGCCCTCTATTTTGGCGTTCATGTCTTCGGCATGTACAGGACCGCTTATGGTCCCCGCACAAAACAAAATTACCGCACACATTAAAGACACCTTCTTCATATCAAGAGTCCTCCTTCCTCCTCCTGCGATATTTTAAGCGGTAAAATGCGGATCAAAATTTACATTTGTTTTGCAGATGAAATAAGCATCAAAATACCCTTACCGAATATGAATAAAACAATAATGGCTATAATTACAATTATCACCGTTTTTATTAATGTAGCGCTTAACTGCGCGGGGCTATTCTTATCTGCCATATGTCCGTCCTATCTTTCCGGGTTCTGCTTTATAACGATCAGTCGGTATTTGACGTTGAACTCCGCCCGCGATATTGAGCTGCTGAGCCCAAAACGAACCGCGATCAATTTTTATACGCTTGATCTATATGTCCGCCAAAGCAATATTCGCTGGAGATCTCTTTACGCAATCGTTGAAGATCTCCAGATTTTCGGAAAGTTTTTTCATCTCCTCCGTGTCAGCCAGAGGTATATTGTCGCTGCCCATGGCATCAAGAGCGTCAACAACATACTTTATGGTCAAATTCTTTATATCTTGGGCGGGCTGATAGGCTATCTTTTTATACCCTGTAGTTGACGATTCGGAAATAATCCCGCAGGAAACAAGGTTAAAAAGAAGCTCCCTTACAAGACGCACGGGACCTTCCAGAATATGCGCTATTTCATTGTCGGTAAGCGGCTTCTTCCCCGCCTTGAAGTTCTTGGATAACAGGGTAACTATTCTGAGAGAAAATATTCTTTTAAAAGACCAGCTCGCACTTAGACAATCTGGTTCGAATTCATATGTATCGATATTTTGATGGGCAAAAGAGATCTCCGCTCCGAAAAGTACTATCAGCCAACTAAGCTGCAACCATACAAGAAAAAGAGGAAGTGCGGCAAAACTTCCATAGATCGCGCCATACCTGGCAACTCCTATCTGAAAAACGATATAAGCCATCTGCACGACCTGGAAGATCGTGCCGGCAACTATGCCCCCCAAAATACCTGAGCTTAACTTTACCTTTGTATTCGGCATAAAAATATAGACAAAACTGAACAGGGACCATACAACAAAATATGGAAAGAATCTTAATATGAAAAATATTAAAGGGCTGAGAAACCCCAGGAGGGCTACCTTCTCAGTGATCATATTTATCTGTGTGGTTATAAAAACCGTTATGCTGCCTGCCGCGATGATCATCACCGGGCACAGAAGTATTATGGAAAGATAGTCGCTGAACTTGCGCCCTATAGCTCTTGCCTCTTTTACGCCCCATATCGCGTTAAATGAATTCTCGATATTCCACAAAACCTTTATAACGATCCAGAAAAGGATCGCGACACCGACACCCGCTACTAACCCTCCCTTTGTATTGTCAAGAAGTCCGTGCGCAAGCTCTATTGCCTGGGAAGCCACCTCTTCCTGGCCCTGGAATTTCTGGATTATCTGGTTTTCCAGCATTTGCGCAAACCCGAAACCCTTAGCGATACCAAAGGCCACCGCGAGTACCGGAACGATCGAAAGCAAAGAATAAAAGGTAAGCGCGGATGCCCTAAGCTGACATTCGTCCTCATTGAACCCTTTTAAAGCCGCAAGAAACATCCTCAAATGCTTTATAAAAACCGCCCTCGTCCCCGAGATATCCCGCAACCGGATCCTCCAGATATCGGTAGTGATGAACTGTAAAATTTTTTTTATCATATCAGTACCCGCCTTAATGTAGCCCGTCCGCTGCCGGTATTTGTCGATACCCCCCACGACGCGGGATCAGGGTCGATCCTTATCCAGTGCGAGCCACGCTATACCCGTCATTAAAATAAAAAGGAATGAGTATAGAATGGCCCAAAGTCCGCTTTGGATGCTTATCTTGACCATGGTACTGGATACATCCAGCGTATAAAGTTTAAAAAGGCCTACTATGCTGATCGCCCCCGCCAAAACAGTCATCGCGATAATATAGACCTTGTTCTTGTCTCCAAGAAAAACTAAAACAGCGCAGACAACGCCGGCGATAGGTAAGAGATATACCAGATAGCTTTTTTTATCAAGGTCCTCGGTCTCTTCGAAAAATATCTGAGCCAGAGAGATGGCGACTTTAGAGCTTTTGTTATTAACTAAAATCGGTACCTGATATCCGCGCACGGTGCTTTTTATGCCCACATCTCCCATATTGCCGATAGCATCAGTGGCCTCGGATAACTTCCCCGCGATTTTGCCTGCGTACGGTGTGTCTTCCAAAGAACTGAGAAGTCCACTGGAAACGCCCGTCACTGAAGTAGCCACAGTTGCCCAGGGCATTAAAAAACCTATAATTATGAGCGCCGCTGCCGCATATACAATATAGCTAAGATACGTTTTCTTCATATAAATCTCCCCTTTTTAAAAATCATACCTTCAAAACCCGGAATTTGCAATATTTTGGAATTGGGCCGACCTCGGCCCCCAACTCTTCAGTGTTTTACCTAGCTAAAGGCTGAATCACAGTGTGTCAAGTGTCAAGACCTGACCCTCTTTGTCTCTCTTAAGTGTCAAGACCCGACCCTCTTTGTCTCTCTTTGTCTTTCGACCCTCTTTGTCTCTTTGTCCGCTCTTTGTCATACTAAATGTCTGAATTCTCTCTTATTGGTACATCAAGTAACGTGGGGGCAGTATATCTTATTCCAAGAAGTCCCAATGGCGCGGTTATAAGTATAGACAAAACCGCTATAGACAATATGACCGCTCCGTTCTCCACACCTGACAAGAGCGGAATAGCCCCCAAGGCAGCTTGCACGGTCGCCTTCGGCACATAAGCGACGGCGCAGAAAGCCTTTTCCTTAGACTTGAATCGTGTTCCCAATAAAGCTGTAAAAACCCCGAAAGATCTGAAGAGCACACCGCAAGTGATAATACCGACACCTATCAGCCCGGCCTTTATGGCAACACTTATATCAACCGCCATACCTATAAGCACGAACAGTATTATCTCAGCAAAGACCCATATCTTCCCTAACTTTGAAGCAAGTTCATGAGCGACGATCTCACTTTTTTCAAGCAACACAAAACCCATTGTCATCACCGCCAAAAGCGCCGCGATATGCGTCCAATTACCAAGTTGGATCAAAAAAAGCGAAAATCCCAGAAGCAGTATTATCTTCTCCGTTGCTCTGATCCTATTAAGATGTTTTTTGAAAAACCATGACAGAAATATACCCGCGCAAACACCTATCGCGATACCTGAAATTATCGCATAAGGCGCAGCTATGATAGACTTAAGATAATTAACTTTTCCCCCCAGATAAATGTTCAAAAAAATTGTAAACGCGGAAATGGCCACTATGTCGTCCAGAGAAGCGCCGGCCAGAACCAGGGTTGGAACTTCATTTCGTTTTCCGTACCCCTGTTCCTTAAGGCTGAGCATCGAAGGGACCACAACCGCCGGCGAAACCGCCGCGAGAATAAAACCCATCATTCCCGCTTCCGTCCACGAAAATGATAAAAGGTAGCGGCTGACAACCGCTACAATTGCCCCCTCAAAAAAGCACGGAATAAACGCCATCTTTACCGCCGCATGCCCGACCTTTCGCAAAACATCTTTTTGTATGCCCAGCCCCGCCCTCAGCAGAATCGTAATAAGCGCCAAAGATTTGAGAAATGGCGCCATTTCCCAGATAACCGGCGGAAAGCTATCTCTGAAACAGGAAAGAATTATCCCCCAGATCGTCATACCCAAAACAGCCGGCAACTTGGCTTTCTGCGCGATCTTCCCGGTGAACCATCCACCGATAACGATCAAAACAACCAGCATATTCAGAGACATACCCCTCCCTTATTAGCGCATAAAAAAACCCAACAGTCCGATCCTACCTTGCATAACGGTAGGAGTCATTAGCCTGTTGGGCGGTTAAAGGCGAACTCCATCGCCTGAATTATATGATATCACATAAAACAATAGCCCTCAAATGAAATTCTGAGTTGTAAATTCCCGAAAAAGATCTTTGATATCTCTTCCGGACAAAAATCTGTATGCTAGTAATAAGAGTTAAGTATGTGCCCGCAATATATGGAACACCTAATAAAAAGGGAACCTGCGGCCACTTGTTACGAACTATTACTCCCAACCCCAGGTTCCCGATTTTGCTCTCTTGTACAGCTTTTGAACAGTTTAAATGTTAAATTTACGCCTGAAATCCGGCTTAACCGTCAACTTTTGTATGATTTCCGGTCGATGTATCAGCTTTGATCAGCTACTGATAAACACTGTTTTTTCTTTAGGTTTAGGTGCCTTCACCACCAGAAAACGCAGCGGCTTATCGCTCTCATTATACCAGCAATGGACAACATCTTTAGGGCTTTCAACAAGCGTTTCCTTACCCACTTTCATCTTTTCATTCCCTACTTCCACTATCCCGTCCCCTTCCAGAACATAAAACGCGACATCAACGGGTGTAATATGCCTTTTTAATGATTGTCCCGGAGCCAAAGTTATGACCGTGATCATTGCCTCTTCTTTATTATAAAGATCGCGGGCATCTACACCATGAGCATTTTGCATGACTTCAATTTCAGATAATTGTTTTATGATCATATTACCTCCCCTTTTTTCTTCAGATCTATGCCCCTGACATCATGGCTTCAACATCATCTTTGACCTCGCCAATAGGCTTAATATCGAACTTCTCTACTAAGATCTTAGCTACAGCCGGAGACAAAAAGGCTGGAAGTGTTGGACCTAACCTTATCCCCTTTACCCCCAGGAACAATAAAGCAAGCAAAATACATACCGCTTTCTGCTCATACCACGCAAGGTCAAATGAGATCGGCAGCTCGTTGATATCATTGAGGCCAAAAACCTCTTGCAGTTTCAAGGCTATCACAACTAAGGAGTATGAATCGTTACACTGACCCGCATCCAGAACCCTGGGGATACCATCTATATCTCCAAGTTGCAGTTTGTTGTATCTGTACTTGGCGCATCCCGCTGTCAAGATAACTGTATCCTTCGGCAATTTCTCCGCGACCTCAGTAAAATAACTCCTGGCAGGTTGTCTTCCGTCACATCCTGCCATGACAACAAATCTCTTGATCTTTCCCGACTTCACCGCTTCAACCACCTTATCCGCCAAAGCCAATACCTGGTTATGCGCAAAACCGCCTACTATCTCTCCTGTTTCTATTTCCTCTGGAGCCTCGCATTTTTTGGCCAATTCAATGATCTCTGAGAAATCTTTTTCTCCCCCCTCGGACCTGCCGGGAATATGTTTAACCCCGGGATAACCCGCCATGCCAGTAGTAAAGATCCTGTCTTTATAAGAATCTCTCACAGGGATTATGCAATTAGTCGTCATTATTATCGGACCGTTAAAAGTCTCGAATTCTTTATTCTGCCTCCACCATGACCCCCCATAGTTACCTACAAAGTGATCATACTTCTTGAATTCTGGATAATAGTTAGCGGGCAGCATCTCACTGTGCGTGTATACATCTACTCCTGTCCCCTCTGTTTGTTTGAGCAGCTCTTCCATGTCTTTCAGATCATGGCCGGAGATCAGAATCCCCGGGTTTTTCCTTACTCCAATGTTCACTTTGGTGATCTCGGGATCACCATAAGTGGTTGTATTCGCCTTATCCAGCAACGCCATTGCTTTTACGGCTGTCTCTCCGGTCTTCATAACCATAGATGTCAATACCTCGGCGGACAGATCTTTTGTTATCGCGGCAAGAGCTTTGAAAATAAAACTGAAGATTTCATCATCATAAAAACCTAATACGGCCGCATGATCGGTGTAAGCCGCGACTCCTTTAATGCCATAGAGAATGATCGACTTCAAAGAACGTATATCCTCATTATCGCTGTATGATAATATTCCTATGCCTTCAGCCTTCGCCTCAAACTCCTCGTTATCGCCAGAATACCATGTCGCCGAATCATGACTTACATCACCAGCTTTAGCAGCTGCCTTTATCTTCAACTCCCCTCTAAGTTCAAGCGCTTCTCTTATCAACCCGTAAAACTTATCATCATTGAAATTGGCGTTAGTAATAGTGGAAAAAAGGGCCTGATCGACAAAAAGCCCGTATTTTCTTTCTACCGGCTCTTCGAGTTTTTCAGCGTATAGAGCCATCCCCTGCAGGATATAGATCAGAAGATCCTGTAAATTCGCAGTCGATGCGTTTTTCCCGCACACTCCTTTTATATCGCAAGCTACATTTTTAGCCGTTTCCTGACACTGATAGCAAAACATTCCCATCATTTACCTCCTTTTTAGAAATAAGTTTTTCGCCAACTTTATTCCTGTTTTTGTTTTGAAATTTCTAATGATCATTTTTTCTTTCTTCGCCATATCAAGATGCTCAAAATCATCTGCCAGATTAACCAGCCGATCAGCTTCATATAAAATCTGAAAATTCAAAGATGTAACTCGTCCGGGTGAATGGTGATTGCCAATAATATTGAGTATTTCTTTTGTAAGCTCGGATGGATAATCTATTTTTTTCAATATTAATTGAGCGATAGGAGGGCCTTCTTTTTCTTGCAAATTACCCATTGTAGAATGATATTTCCGTTCACATTCTTTAATTCCAATATCATGCAGAATAGCTGAAGGGACAATGATCTCCTGATCGCCCCCTTCAATTTTCATTATTTTCTTAGTAAATTCTAAAACGGACAAAGCATGATCGATCCTTTTAGGATCATCGGCGAAAACATTTTTCATTTCAGTTATCAATAAACTCTCGTATCTATCCATTTAAAACCTCACCCGTCACTGATATGATCTCTTCTAAAAACGGGACCTTTTTACCCGCTATCTTAAGAGCTTCTTTCACCATCATGGTTAACCCCCTACAGCAAGGCACTTCCATGCGAAAAACAGTTACCGATAAAATGTTTTTGGATTTGATAATATCGCTCAATTTTTCGGCGTACCCCTCAGTCCTGTCCAATTTAGGACAGGCTATCACCAGACTATGATCTTTAAGAACGCTATTATGGAAATTGCCGAAACTGAAAGCCGTACAGCTGGCGGCTACAAGCAAATTACAGTTTTGAAAATAAGACGCCTCGGGATTTACAAGATGTAACTGGATCGGCCACTGCTTTAGCTGACTCTTTGTATTTTGTTCCTTAATATTTCCATGACACATCTTTTTCCACAATTTTTAAAGCACCTGTCGGGCAGTGACCGATACAGGCGCCCAATCCATCACAAAAAGAATCGTTAATTACTTTAGCCTTGCCGTCAATGATCTGTGTAGCTCCCTCAGCGCAGGCAACAACACAATTTCCGCAACCGTTACATTTTTACTCATTTATTCTTATTATGTTCCTCTTCATTTTCTAACCCCTTTAAAAGGCTTTCTATCGTTATCTTTTCGAATTCTTTTTCCACTATTTTTTCTATCCGATTTATATTTTTCCTTAAAATACAAGTTGCTCTGTTATGGCATACCTTACTCCTGAACATACATTCGGATAGCCGTATATTTCCCTGAAATGAATGTATCAGATCCACTAATCTTACTTTTGAGGGTTTCTTCTTCAACTTGAATCCGCCTTTGCCGCCCTCTCTGGAATCCACATATCCGCTCTTGAACAGTTTCAGTAATATTTTTCTCATAAAAGAATAAGGGATCCTTTCTGTTTCGGAGATCTCTCTCGCTGAAACATACTCCTTATCCCCCCGCGCAAGTACTAAAAGCGCCCTTACGGCATAATCGGTATCTTTGGTCAATAATTTCATTTGCACGCCTCCGAATAACTGATACTATTTTAGTATCAGTTATCTAAAAAGTCAAGGTTTTTCTGCTCTTTTAATTTATGGTCGGTTATTTCTGATATATGCGCTTTTTGCGGAAAGGCCAAATCTTTTCTATTTTTATTTCCCTTCATCTCGCGCGAGTGAACGTTACCAGCTTTCAGCTTTGGTCTTTTCAGCAAAGAGCCAAACTGGCTGAAGAAGTGCCTGATCGAAAAGCATTGGGATCTTATCCTGGGCCCGTCTATCCAATAGAGTACCCCGGGTAGATCCAACCCAAAAGACCGGGATCAGTTGCATGCGGTTTTGGCAGCCGAATAGCGTCGCGCTACCTCCGGCCAGTTAATCACGTTCCAGAATGCGTCAACGTAGCTGCCCCGTTTGTTCTGGTATTTAAGGTAATACGCGTGTTCCCAGACATCAAGGCACAAAATCGGTGTTCCACGCGTTGAGACCACATCCATTAGCGGGTTATCCTGGTTGGCAGTCGTGGTAATGAAAAGCGAACCGTCCGATGCCACACACAACCAGACCCATCCGCTGCCGAATCGTGTGGCAGCCGCCTGGCTGAACTGCTGTTTGAAAGCCTCGAATGAACCAAAATCGGCGTCGATCGATCTTGCAAGGTCGCCCGTCGGTTTACCACCGCCATCTGGCGACATCACCTTCCAGAACATGGCATGATTCCAGTTCCCTCCCGCATTGTTGCGTAATGCAACAGGCAATTCGCTTATTCTGGCGAATAATATCTCCAAAGGCTGGCCATATAGCTCTGTCCCCTTTAGAGCTTTCAACATCTTATTGAAGTAGCCGCGGTGGTGACGACTGTAATGAATTTCCATGGTTCGCGCATCCAAATGCGGCTCCAGGGCATCAAAAGCATACGGCAACGGCTCAAAAACGTAAACCTCTTCCTCGGCCTTAACCATCCCCACTGTCAATATAAGAACCATACCGCATGCCATTATCGTCTCCGCTATCTTTCTCATCCTCTTCCTCCTTATATTTATTGTGTCTTTTAACATTCAAAGCATACTTCAGGTTTATGTGTTTAACCCTTTCCTAAAATCAAGCCTACAGATTTTCCTCTTTTTGTTATTAAACCTGCCCTCAAGAATGAGTTCGTGTTTATTTTCGCGGACAAACTTCTCCTCAAGTTTAAAACGGTCTTGTTTTTTATTATATATCAATTTAAAACATGCTCAAAGGTGTATTGTCTTCTGAGCATTTCGAACTGTTATGATATGTGATAGTACAGTGAAATAAAGGTGCCACTGAATAAATCCACTTTTTTTATCGACGTTTAAAGACCGGCTTATGAATTTCATGCTCTCATCATAACACTAGTCTCCTTCAATAACACATTAATCCCCTTTGTTATCGGAGATCAATATACCAGAATGTGTAAACTATGTGCTCGGAATAAAGTGTTAAGGATGTAGCCGGAATATACCAAAATGGCGGAGAGGGAGGGATTCGAACCCTCGGTAGTGCGTTAAACACTACGGCGGTTTAGCAAACCGCTGCCTTCAGCCAGCTCAGCCACCTCTCCGCGCCATGTAAATACCTATA
>CAYVIW010000080.1:0-7248 GCA_964451815.1 uncultured Planctomycetia bacterium
TAAGAGATGGCTCTATGCTCTTCTGGTAGAAATGAATAAGGCTAACATGGATCACGAAGTTCTGTTAATAAAAAGTCAGCAATTTTCTTGACACTATGATCCCTCATTTCTCATTGCCATTGTAAACCTCTTGTGATAAAATGTTTACAAATGAAAAGACAAGATGCTCTGGAACTTTTAGACCTGCCGCTTGAAGAGCTCATATCGGTCGCTAACAACACCCGTAAGACGAATGTTGGAGGCAAGATAGAGATATGCGGCGTTATAAACGCCAAGTCGGGCGCATGTGGCGAAGACTGCAAATTCTGCGCCCAATCCTCACATCACTGCGCGAATATCCGGGAATATCCCTTAAAGACAAAGGATGAGATACTGACCGCGGCCCGTAACGCAAAAGAGAACGGGGCCGAAAGATTCGGTGTGGTCACAAGCGGGAACAGCCTGACACGCGAGGAAGTCGATGTCATCGCCGGGGCGATAAGCCAGTTCGGCAGTATAGGGATCCTTCCGTGCGCTTCTCTGGGGGCTCTCAGCGACGAATTTTTAGCCACGCTTAAAGAAGCGGGACTTACCCGTTATCACCATAACATAGAGACTTCGGAGCGTTTTTATCCCCGGATAGTTTCAACACATGATCATTCGGAGAGGGTGAGGACCATAGCTTCAGCCGCGCGGGCAGGTCTTGAAGTATGCTCAGGCGGTATTCTCGGCATGGGTGAGACGTGGGAAGACCGAATAGATATGGCGCTTAAGCTGAAAGAGCTGGAAGTGGATTCAGTGCCTATGAATTTTCTGGTCCCCATAAAAGGCACCCCTCTTGAGAACGCCGGAAGCATAACACCGCTGGAGGCGATAAAGGCTATAGCCGTTTTCAGGATAATACTCACCGGCGCGGCGATAAAAGTAGTAGCCGGCAGAGAGACCGTCCTTAAGGATTTTCAGGCAATGCTGTATCTCGCCGGGGCTAACGGGATGATGGTGGGAGGCTATTTGACCATTGGTGGCAGGTCCGTGGAAGAAGACCAGGTGCTTATCTCCGGAGTAAGGGAACTATGGAACGCGTGATAGAACATTTTCTTATAAAGAGGAGGGATTCCGGGCTTTTACGGAAGCTTACCCGGGTTTCTCCTTCAGTCGGCGGCAGGCTCGAGTCCGAAGGCAGGAAATATGTTAACTTTTCTTCCAATGACTATCTCGGCATCTCTTCGCATCCCCGGGTCCTCGAGGCGGCCCGTGCGGCATCATCTGTTGTGGCGGGCACTTGCTCATCACGTCTTATCACGGGCAGCACTGCTATCCATCATCAGCTGGAGCGAAAGACCGCTGAGTTCAAAGGCAAGCCCGCGGCTATGTTATTTAATTCGGGATATCAGGCCAACGTCGGGGTGATAAGCTCTCTTTGCGGCAGGGGAGATTGTGTTTTTTTCGACAGGCTTGATCATGCCAGCATAATAGACGGTATAAAGCTTTCGGGAGCGTCGCTGTTCAGGTTCAGGCATAATGACGTTGAGCATCTCGAAGAGCTCGTAAAAAAGAAGAGGGGTGGTTTCAGGACGGCCCTTATCGTCACTGAAACGGTTTTCAGCATGGACGGGGACATAGCTCCTCTTGAAGAGCTGGTCCGCATAAAGGAAAAACACGATTGTGTTCTTATGGTGGACGAGGCTCATGCCACTGGTATTTTTGGCCGTGGTGGAAGCGGTGTTGCCGAAGAGAAAAGCGTGACCGGGAATATCGATATAATAATGGGTACTTTCAGCAAGGCCCTCGGGTCTTTCGGCGCCTATATAGCTGTAGATCTGAGGACGAGAGAATATCTCGTTAATAATTGCAGAAGTTTTATATATTCTACCGCTCTGCCTCCCTCGGTGGTAGCCGCCGATATAGCGGCCATTGAAGTGGTCAGGAACGAAAGTTTCAGGAGAGAGACCCTTCTGGATAACGCCGAATATTTAAGGGATAAGCTCCGGGGAAAAGGGATGGAAGTCAGGGGAGCGTCACAGATAGTTCCCGTCATTATAGGCGACAACGAAAAGGCTTTAAGCGTATCCAAGCGCCTTAAAAAGAAAGGATGGTGGGTGACCGCCGTGAGACCGCCTACTGTTCCTGTAGGAGAGGCAAGGCTCAGGATATCCCTGTCTTATGATCACGCGCGGGGTACCCTGGAAAGGTTCATAGAAGATCTCGATGAAGCTGTTCGGATATAGCCGGAAAAGGATAAACCAAAAATAGAGGGGAGAGTAAGGGGGGAAGATATGGCGCCTGACATAGACAAAAAGATCATTAGCGGAAATTTTTCAAAGAACGCCGTTACCTATGAAGATCACGCGGCGGTACAGAAGAATTGCGCCGAAAAGCTTATAGATATGATCGAGCTTGACTATTTTCCGCGCATATTGGAGATCGGCTGCGGTACGGGCGTATATACCAGGATGCTGCTCGAGAGGTACCCTGATGCTCAAATAACAGCTATTGATATTTCCGGGGAAATGGTGTCCCTTGCCAGGGAAAGGACATGCTCGAAAAGAGTAAATTTCGAGGTTTCCGACGGGGAATGCATCAGACAGGAAAAAAAATTCGATCTTATAACCTCCAACGCCAGTTTTCAGTGGTTCCAGGACCTTGATCGATCTTTTTCGTGCTTTGCCGAAAACCTTTCTGCCGGGGGAGTGCTGTGTTTTTCAATGTACGGGCCTCAGACCTTCAGGGAGTTCAAGGAGGTGCTGGGTGTACATATGGGTCCCCGCCAGTGGCTTTCTTCCAGCCGTTTTGCGGAAAAAGATGAAGTCCGGCGATGTTTGGAGCGTTATTTTAAGGATTTCGAGCTCAAGGAAGAGAACTATAAAGTTGATTTCTTTTCTATATGGGATTTTCTCCAGAACATCAAAAAAAGCGGTGCCCGCGGAGAAGGTCTGGGCGGAGCTTTTATCGGGAAATACGCGATAAGAGAAATGGAAAAGACTTACATTGATAAGTTCGGGCTTGTAACAGCAACACACCATATTTATTTCTGCCGGGGCAGCTTTGAGGCAGAGTCCAGAGAGATAAGGGGGGAAAGATGAAGACAAAGGGTATATTCATTGCGGGTACGGATACGGATGTAGGAAAAACTCTCGTAACAGGGCTTTTCGCGAAGTTCCTTTCGGCCAGGGGGATAAGGACCGTGACACAGAAATGGGTACAGACGGGTACATCCTGCGGTAAGAGCGATGTTTCCTGCCACTTGGATATTATGGGCGCGCCTCCCGAAGAGGTGGAGAAATACTTCGAGTATATGACGCCTTATTCGTTCAGATTCCCTTCTTCTCCGCATCTTGCCAGTAAGATAGAAAAGATCGCTATAGATCCCGGCAGGATCAAGACGGCATTATTACGGCTTTCGGAAGATTTTGATATGGTCCTGGCCGAAGGTTCAGGAGGGCTCATGGTGCCGATCAATGAGAATGTACTCATGGTCGATATAGTTAGAGACCTGTCTTTACCTGTCATACTTGTTGTCGAGAACCGTCTGGGTGCCATTAACCAGGCGGTGCTTTCAGCTGAGGCGCTCAAGAATCGGGATATCCCCGTCATCGGAATGATATTCAACAGGCTGTCTCGAACCGAGGAGGAAACGATCCTTGAGGATAATAAGGAGATAATCACCGCTATTTCAGGGGTGAGATCCCTTGGAGAGATCCCTTATATAAGAGACCTTCTCCGGTTGGATGAGGTCTTCCTCCCGATAGGATCAGAGATCCTTAAAGCAATAACCAATAACCAACAACTAACAAAATGAAAGATCTTATCCAGCGCGACCTGAAATACAACTGGCACCCGTACACACAGATGAAAGATTGTGAGCGGATCCCCCCGATACCTGTTGAGAAGGCGGAAGGGATAAAACTTTTCGACTCTCACGGCAAATTTTATTACGATACGATCTCGAGCTGGTGGTGTAATATACACGGACACGGACATCCCGCCATAAAAGCCGCCATAAAGGACCAGCTGGATAAGCTTGAGCACGTTCTTTTCGCCGGGTTTACCCACGCTCCGGCCGTAGAATTGTCCGAGAGGCTTGTCGAGATCACACCGGCAAACCTCACAAAAGTGTTCTATTCCGATAATGGGTCCACGGCTGTTGAGGTGGCTCTGAAGATGTCTTTGCAACACTGGAACAATACCGGTAAAAAAAACAAGACAGCGTTCCTTTCCCTTGACAGAGCTTATCACGGTGACACGGTAGGCGCAATGAGCGTGAGCGGCGCGAGCGCTTTTAACAGCAAGTTCAGGTCTATGCTGTTCAAGTCATTCAAGGCGGCTACGCCGTATTGTTACAGGTGTCCGTGCGGACAGAAAAAAGACGCGTGTTCCCTGGAGTGTCTGGAGAGTATGGAAGACATTTTAAGGGAGAACTCCGATAACATAGCGGCGGTGATCATAGAGCCGATGCTTATGGGAGCCGGAGGCATGATAATTTACCCGGCCGGATATCTTAAGGGTGTGGGGGAGCTCGTCCGGAAATACGGTGTTCATCTTATCGCCGATGAGGTAGCTACCGGGTTTGGAAGGACTGGAAAGATGTTCGCCTGCGCTCACGCCGGCATCGAGCCCGATTTTATGTGTCTTTCAAAGGGCATAACCTCGGGGTACCTTCCACTCGGCGTGACCATGACCACTCAAGATGTTTTTTCTTCTTTTTATGATGACCGTAGCCGGTCCAGAACTTTCTATCATGGGCATACTTATACCGCTAACCCTTTGGCATGTGCCGCCGCCGTTAAAAGTATCGATCTGTTCAAGGAGGAGAATTCTCTCAACAGGGTAGGCATGATAAACCTAATGCTCGGATCGTTCCTGGACATAGCTAAGGCGTTCCCCCAGGTTGGTGACACAAGAAGCATCGGTGCTGTAGGGGCTATCGAGCTGGTAAAGGACAAATCATCAAAAGAACCCTTAGCGGATAAAGGTAAGACAGCCTCCCAAATATATATGCGGGGCCTGGAAAATGGGATCATTCTGCGGCCTCTGGGGGACGTAGTTTATTTCTTCCTCCCCCTGTGCGCAAAAAAAGAAGAGTTGGAAGACATCTTCCACCGAGCCACCACGGTCCTTGCCCGATGAGACTCCACGCAACGTCCCCTTTTCAAGTAGGGATTTTTGCTGTACAATATGGTTGAGTATATCATTAGAGGAGCTTATGGGTATAAGGTCGGCGAGAGGAGATAATACATACACCGAACTTTTCTCCTGCAAGGGGGTCAGCAAGGACTGCCTTGAGGTTCAGGCCATAGGTGACATCGATGAATTGATCTCCCATTTAGGCCTTGTCAAAGCCAGGGTGACTTCGCGGCGGGAAAAAGCGATGCTCGAAAAAGTCCAGCACGATCTTTTGGTAATTGCCTCAGAAATATCCGTTGGTCCCGGAAAAAAGAAAGAATTGGGAGCCATTCTCAAGGATAAGGATGCCGATTGGATAAGCAATACCATTTTACGGCTCGAGCGGAGGGTGCGGCTTAAAAACTCATTTTACCTGCCAGGAGAAGGGGAGGTCTCGGCCTTACTTGACATAGCCCGCGCGGTGGCTCGAAGAGCCGAGAGAAGCGTGGTAACTCTTGTAAAAAAAGAAAAGGTTAAGTTCGACTCGCCCCTTATGTATCTCAACTGTGTTTCGGACCTTCTTTTCATTATGGCCAGAGAAAAAGGAGAAAGGGAGAGGAAGAAAAATGCGCGATAATTATGATTATCTTGTTATCGGGAGCGGTCCGGCCGGCTACACTTCAGCCATAATAGCCGCTCAATCGGGCTTAAAGACAGCCCTGGTAGAAAAGGATCCCGCCATGTTGGGAGGCGTGTGTCTGAACGAGGGATGCATTCCCGCGAAGTCTCTTTATAACAGCGCGAAGATCCTTAATATCGCGAAAAACAACCTCGATATATTTGGCAGCTCCATCCTTTCCGGATCGGACCCCATGGCGTCATTCGTCGTGAAAAGCAGGGAAGCGACAGGACAGCTCAAGCAGGGTCTTTCTTTTCTTTTGAAAAAGAACGGAATAGATATTATAAACGCGAAAGCGGAATTCTTAAACGCGTGTACGATCAAGCTCACCGGACCGGAAGGCGGAGAGAGTGCCGTAAAAGCCGATAAATTTCTTATCGCCACAGGCTCCTCCGCTCGCCAACTTCGAGAAATGCCTTTTGACGGCAAAAAGTTCATATCAAGTTCTCATGCCATACGCCTTGAAAAGATCCCCGGAAAGCTCCTCATTGTTGGCGCCGGTGCTATAGGGACTGAGTTTGCCTCGTTTTTCAATATAATGGGATCAAGCGTGACTTTGCTCGAAGTGGAACCGGTTATCCTTCCGACGGAGGACAAGGATGTCTCAGACGGGTTAAGATCAATATTCACCAAAAAAGGAATAAAAGTGGTGACATCGTCCGATCCGTCAGACATTAAGGCCGAGGATTTTGATGTGGTGCTTGTTTCTGTCGGCCGAGTGCCCTCCACCTCCGGGATAGGCCTTGAAAAGGCGGGGATAAAGACCGATGAGAAGGGGTTCATCCCCGTGGATGGAGTGATGTGTACCAATGTAGAGAATATTTACGCCGCGGGGGACGTTCTGTCGACGCCCATGCTGGCGCATATGGCCTCGGCCGAAGGGGAAGTCGCGGCAATGTCAGCGCTCGGCAAAGATCCGGAAGAAATAGATCTTTCTTCCGTTCCGAACGCGGTCTACGGTGACATACAGGCTGCCAGCGTAGGTTTTACCGAACAGGCGGCCAGGGAAAAAGGTATCGAATTTTCCATTGGCAAGCAATTCTTTAAAGCCAACGGCAAAGCTGTAGTAGATAGAGCGACCGAAGGTTTTATTAAGGTTCTCGCCGAGAACGCCACACGCAAGATCATAGGAGCGCATATCCTGGGAGTTAACGCTACGGAGATGATCCACGAGTTCGCGTTGGCCAAAAGAAAAGGCCTTACCGTAGATGACATATACGAGACGGTCCACGCTCATCCCACTTTTTCAGAATCCGCTATCGACGCCGCAAAGTCGGTGTTCGGCAAGCCTGTACACGGATAGTCCATAAGTATCAGTTCTTCTTTGCGCTGAGAAGCGCCTTCTCGGGTACGCTCGATCTCTTGAACGAATTATTGGTAAAAGGGAAAGCCCTTTGGGTACACCCTTTAGGGGCACCGTGAAGCGAGCAAGCATGGTCCCGCCCCGCGATCTCCAGACGAAGGCGGGTTGCGAACGGAACATTGAG